>DCGA01000119.1:272-12288 GCA_002314465.1 bacterium UBA1790
CTCCAGACCCGTAACGGTAAGCGCACAGGTGCTGCGATGGTTAAGATCGCCGTTGACCTGCTGAAGGAAGGCATGATCGATGAGAAGACAGTGCTCAAGCGCATGGAGCCCGAGAAGCTCGATGAGCTGCTCCACCCCGTATTTGACAAGAGCGCTATCAAGAACGCTAAGGTGATGGCTAAGGGTCTTCCCGCATCGCCCGGTGCTGCCAGTGGTCAGATTGTATTCTTCGCCGACGACGCTGAGGAATGGGCCGACCGCAAGAAGAAAGTAATCCTTGTACGCATCGAGACCTCTCCCGAGGACCTTCGCGGTATGGTAGTTGCACAGGGTATCCTCACTGCACGTGGCGGTATGACATCGCACGCTGCTGTGGTTGCCCGCGGTATCGGCAAGTGCTGTGTATCGGGTGCAGGTACAATCAAGGTTGACTATAAGGCTAAGACCGTCGAGATGAACGGCAAGCTCTATAAGGAAGGCGACTGGATTTCTATCAACGGTAGTACCGGTGACATCTATGATGGCGCTGTAGCAACAGTTGACGCCGACCTGAGCGGTGACTACGAGGCAGTAATGAAGCTCGCCGACAAGTACACCAAGATGCAGGTTTACACCAACGCTGACTCTCCCCGCGACGCCAAGCAGGCTCGCCGCTTCGGTGCTACCGGTATCGGTCTGTGCCGCACCGAGCACATGTTCTTCGAGGGCGACCGCATCAAGGCTATGCGCGAGATGATTATCGCTCCCGACGAGGAAAGCCGCCGCGTGGCTCTCGCTAAGCTGCTTCCCGTGCAGCGTGGCGACTTCGAGGGCATCTTCGAGGCAATGGACGGCTACGATGTAACCATCCGTCTGCTCGATCCCCCTCTGCACGAGTTCGTACCCCACCAGCTCGCTACAATGAAGGAGCTCGGCGAGGAGACCGGCCTCACCTTGGAGCAGGTTAAGAGCATCTGCGACAGCCTCGAGGAGTGCAACCCCATGCTGGGTCACCGTGGCTGCCGTCTGGGCAACACATATCCCGAAATCACCGAGATGCAGGCTCGCGCCATCATCGAGGCAGCCCTCAACATGAAGGCTAAGGGCGTTGATGTACATCCCAAGATCATGGTTCCCCTGGTAGGTACTATCAAGGAAATCGAGATGCAGGCCGACATCATCAACCGCACTGCACAGGCTGTGTTCCAAGAGCGCGGCGAGACAGTGGCTTACAAGGTAGGTACAATGATTGAGATTCCTCGCGCTGCCCTTACAGCCGACGAGATCGCTCAGGTAGCCGACTTCTTCTCATTCGGTACCAACGACCTTACCCAGATGACTTACGGTTACTCACGCGACGATGCTCCCAAGTTCCTCGGCAAGTACAAGGAACTCGGCATCCTCAAGGTGGATCCGTTTGCAGTTCTCGACCAGACCGGCGTTGGCCAGCTCGTTGAGATGGGTACCAAGAAGGGCCGTCAGACCAAGCCCGAACTCAACGTGGGTATCTGCGGTGAGCACGGTGGTGAGCCCTCTTCTGTTAAGTTCTGCGCCCGCCTGGGTATGAACTACGTATCTTGCAGCCCCTTCCGCGTGCCCATCGCACGCCTTGCAGCCGCTCAAGCAGCAGTAGAGGCTTAATAAGCTAAACACTACCACATTATATAACAAGGCACCCCACTTCAGGGTGCCTTGTTTGATATTGAAATGCTCTCAGTAAAAATGAGACAGGTCTTTTACCAAGAAAGAGTTGCTTTGCGTATTAAGCAAAGCAACTAATGATATAAAACAAATTACATAAATTCTTTAAATATATAAAACCATGATTGAGAACAATAACAACAAGAACGAACCGAGCGAAACGAAGGAAACAGAGAAGGAAGGTGAAGCAACAGGCGCACTTCATCATCACACTGTAGGCGACATTTCCCTTGTATGGGGTGATGCGAAGACTGGACTTGCAAAGATTGTCAAAAAACACCCAGAGGTTCTTGACAACCTTCAAGACATCATTGATAGCATGGAAATCGTGCAGGAAAGTGACAACCGCATCAAGCTTGAGTCAGACACACACTTTGCTGTTGTAAGCAAGGAATATAAAGGCGAGCCAAGAGAAAAATGGTTGCTTACCGCCTATGAGAAAAAAGAAACGTCCGAACCTGCTAACAGTAGGATGGACGTTGAAAGCAACCTCGAAGGCAAGTCGGACGACACAGCTACCCGACAAGATTCTGACGTTTCTGGAGGCAAAGTTACGAATAATTCTGGAATTGTCAAAGAAAATGCCGAAGAAGAAACAGATAACGTCACTGTTTCCAAGACCACCATGGCATGCCGCTATAAAAAAGTCAGGCTGTAAGCTTACAATTTAAGGAAGGACATACTGCGCCCTTATCTAATAAGGGTGGAGCACATCATTATGCAGATATAATTGGAATAAAAAAGGGGGAAAAGGCGTGGTATCTCAGAATTTATTTGTAATTTTGTTCTGATATTAATAAAAGACTTAAAATTATAGTGTTAAGAATTAATGCTTATGAGAAAAAATCATTACCTTTCGCTCCTTTCACTGGTTGTGATGAGTGCAGTGGCGCTTACCGGATGTAAGACCTCAAAACTAGATAAACACTTTGGAGTTGTCTACGAGAAAGAAAAGAGTATCGTGGTCATATATGATAACGACGTTCATTGCGGTATCGACGGCTATGCTAAGATGGCTGGTCTGCGCGATGCTGTTTCGGATACTGCTTATGCAGCCCTCGTTTCGAGCGGCGACTATCTGCAGGGCGGCACTACCGGCGCGCTGTCGCACGGACAGTATATCGTCGACATCATGAAGCACATGGACTATGACGCAATCACGCTGGGTAACCATGAGTTTGACTATGGCGTTCCCGCGATGCTCAAGCTCCTTGAACAAGCCAACGCGCCCGTGGCATGCGTGAACTTCCGCGACATGCAGGGCAAGCGCATCTTTGAGCCTTACGTGATGAAGCAGATGGGCAACAAGAAGGTTGCATTCATCGGTGCCGTTACTCCCACCGCCATGGCAACCGAGGCTTACTCTTTCTTTGACAAGGACGACAACCAGCTCTATGACCTTGCCGAGAAGGAGGTTTACCAGATGGTTCAAGAACAAGTGAATGCTGCAAGAAAATCCGGGGCCGACTATGTGGTGATGATTACCCACCTGGGCGAGGACAAGAACTCGATGAATGTGGATTCTCACGGACTTGTGGAGGCTACCAATGGCATTGACATCGTGCTTGACGGTCACACCCACTCGGTTATCCCCCATGACATTGTTAACAACAAGGACGGCAAACCCATCATCGTTACCCAGACCGGAACCAAGCTCGCCAACATAGGTAAGCTCATTATTACTCCCGACGGTAAATTCTCTACCGAACTTGTTCCCATGTCAGAGTGTACACATGTAAGCGCGAAGGTTCAACACGCTACCGACAGCATCAACAACCTGATGAGCGAACTCGTGAACCGCAAGATATGTAAGCTCGACTATGACCTGCACATCCTTGACGAAAACGGCAAACAGGCCGTTCGCCGCGAGGAGACAAACGCCGGTGATATTGTGACCGATGCATATCGTGCCGTTACCGGTGCCGAAATTGCCATCACCAATGGCGGTGGTATCCGCTCGGAGGCTAAGGCAGGCGACCTCACTTATGGTAACGTGATTGCCTTCCTGCCCTATGACAACTATGTGAGCATCGTTGAGATTACCGGTAGCCAGTTGCTTGACGTGCTTGAGACCTGTACATCGTTCATCCCCGTTGAGGACGGCGATTTCCCCCAGGTATCGGGTATGAAGTTTACCGTACATGCATCAAGGGAGACCAACCGCGTGACCGACCTTATTATCCTTAACAAGAAGACAAACGAATATGAGCCCGTAGACCTTGGCCGCACTTACCAACTCGCAACCATCGACTACTGTATCACCGGCGGCGGCCTTCGCAGCAAGCTCAAGAAGAACAACGTGTTAAAACCCAGCATCGTGGTGTACAACGAGTGCCTCATCCAGTACGTTGTTGAGCACCTTAACGGACACATAGGCGAAGAATATGCCCAGCCCCAGGGCCGCATCACCATCGTGAAAGACTAAGCAATAGACAGATAGGCACCTCTGCCCTATCTCACATATAACGAAAAACGAGCATTTGAATGACCAAATGCTCGTTTTGTTATTGTAAGTGTAACTACTTAGCGGTTAACACGTTCAACCTGTTTAACACCCTTGAGTGCAAGAATCTTCTTGCAAAGTTCGTCCAGAGCCGATATGCTGGGGATACCCACCACGAGGAAGCCCTCGAAAGTGCCCTGTTGCGACGAGATGGAGATATTGCGCAACACTGTATCGCCACTCTTGTTGATGACCGAAGTGATGTTAGACACGATACCAATGTCGTCCTTGCCTACCACCTTGAGTGTAACGGCAAACTGTGCTCCCACCTTTCCCGACCAGGCACTCTTAATCATGCGGTAAGGATACTTAGACACCAGGTGGCGAAGATTACCGCACTCTACCTTGTGAATCTTAATGGCACCATCGCTGGCAATGAAACCTGCGATGCGGTCGCCCAAAATGGGATTGCAGCACTTAGACAACTTGTAGTTGATGCCCTTGACGTTATTGCCGATGACAAGGATATCGTCGCTTTGAGCCTCCTCCTTGACGGGCATGAGGACAAACTCCTCGGCAGTGCCGTGCTTAGCGTTTGATCCCTCGTTAAGGCTCTCGACAAGTTGCTCGTAACGCTCGACAACGGTGTTTACGTCGAGGCGTTCCTCGTTGATATCAACATAGAAGTCGGTTATGGTCTTGTAGCCCATCTTCTTGGTGAGCTTAGACATTGTGCCCTCGTCGAGTTCAATCTTGCGATTCTTGAAACGACGATGCACGAGTTCGCGCGCCATGTCGGCCTGACGCACACGCGCCTCATTAACCGCCTGGCGAATCTTATTGCGAGCCTTACCGGTTACAACATAGTTGAGCCAGTCTTGTCGCGGTATCTGAGTAGACGATGTAGTAATCTCGACAGTGTCTCCGCTCTTAAGCTTGTAATTGAGCTTCTGGTTCTTGCCGTCGACACGGCCACCGGTACAGGTGCACCCCACCCTTGTGTGGATAGCAAATGCAAAGTCGAGGATTGTAGAGCCTGCGGGAAGTTGGAAGAGGTCGCCCTTGGGAGTAAACACGAACACCTCCTTGTCGTAGAGGTTCATGTTCATGCCACGCACAAGTTCCATCTGGCCGATACTGCCAGCCTCGAGCACCTCACGCACATTGTTCATCCAAGAGTCGAGGTCGCCCTCGCTCTTGATGCCCTTGTACTTCCAGTGTGCCGCGAGACCACGCTCGGCGATTTCGTCCATACGCTTAGTGCGAATCTGCACCTCCACCCACTTGTCCTCGGGTCCCTTAACAGTGATGTGCAGCGACTCATAGCCATTGCTCTTGGGGATAGTAATCCAGTCTTTGTGGCGCGACGGATTGGCGATATAAATGTCTGTAACAATCGAATAGGCAATCCAGCAGTCCTTCTTCTCACGGTCGGTGGGAGTGTCGAGAATGATGCGAATCGCAAAGAGGTCGTACATGCCGTTAAGGTCGATGTCCTTCTTCTTCATCTTGTTCCAGATGGAGTTGATGCTCTTAGTGCGGCCCTTGATTTCAAAGTTGAGTCCAGCCTCGCAGAGAGCCTCTTTGATGGGTGCAATGAAGTCGACCACATAGGTGTCGCGGCGTTGCTTGGTCTCGCTCAGTTTCTCGGCAATCTGAGTGTAAACCCTGCGGTTGAGATACTTGAGCGAAGTATCTTCGAGCTCTGACTTAATTTTGTACAGACCCAAGCGGTGAGCGAGCGGCGCATAGAGGTAGCGCGACTCGGATGCTATATTGTGAACGAAAGTCTCATTGGGATGATGATTGATTTCGCGCATGAGTCCCAAGCGGTCGACAATCATGATGATAATGACGCGGATATCATCGGCAAAGGTAAGGAGAAGTTTCTGGAAGCCCTCGTTGCGCAAAGCAGCCTGACGCTGGTAAAGCTGAGAAACCTTTACAAGTCCACGCGTAATCTTGGCAACATCCTCGCCAAACATAGATATCACCTGTCCCTCGGTGATGTATTCGTTGCGCTGCAAGTTATAGAGCAGCGTAGCAATGACCATACTGCGGTCGGGAGCAATATTCTCGGCAACCAACAGAGCCGTGCGCAGGTTGCGAACAGTGGGGTTAATGCCAAACTGGTCGCGGCTATACTGGTTGGCCAGAATACCCTGTTTGATAATAGCATGCACACGGTTGATGTCCTCAAGGCTTACCACCTCGTTGAGACGGGCAATCAACTCCCTGACCATGCTTTTCATCAAGGCCTTTTCTTTGTCGTTAAAGTAAGTTTGGTTCATATATTTCCTCCCATTGTTAAAAAAGATTACAAAATTATTTTTTTCATCTCAATAAAACAAGCAAATTGGCACAAAATCACTATCTTTGACAAAAATTGTAATAATTTAAAACCTTATACGCATATGTTCAACGACCAGGACCTTCAGTTAATAGAGAAAAAAGGAATCACCCCCGAGATGATTAAAACACAATTGGAGAACTTCAACAACGGTTTCCCCTACCTCAAGATAGACTCGGTGGCAACAGTGGGCAACGGTATCGTAGCCATTAGTGACAAGGACGCAAGTGCCTGCATAGCCCAGTGGAACGAATTCAAGGCACAAGGCGGCACAGTAGAGAAGTTTGTACCCGCCAGCGGTGCAGCCAGCCGCATGTTCAAGAATGTATTTGAATTTGTGACCGCCAACAAGCCCGCTCCCGAAACAGCGTTTGAAAAAGATTTCTTTGACAATATCACCAAGTTTGCATTCTTCCCTCTCCTTAACAAGGCTTGCGTGGAGCTTTACCAGCTCTCGATTGCCGAGTTGAAGGAAGCCGGCCGATATGTAGACGTAGCGCGCACACTGCTCGACGAGAAGGGACTTAACTATGGCGCTCTGCCCAAGGGTTTGCTCAAGTTCCACCGTGCTGCAGCCGGCACTGTCCACACCCCCGTAGAGGAACACCTTGAGGAAGGCGCACAGTATGCAGCCGACTCACAGAGCAACGTGAACCTGCACTTTACCGTATCGCCCGAACACCGCAGCGAGTTCAAGAAGATACTTGATGCCAAGCTTCCCAACATGGAGAAGGTGTGGGGCGTTACATATAACGTTACCATGAGTGAACAAAAGGCCTCGACCGACACAATGGCCGTGACCAATGACAATACTCCCTACCGCGATGCCAAGGGCAACCTGCTGTTCCGTCCCGCCGGACACGGAGCCCTTATCGAGAACCTCAACGAGCGCCAGGCACAGGTAATCTTCGTAAAGAACATCGACAACGTGGTGCCTTCGCGCCTGCGCCACACCACACTGCGCTACAAGAAGGTTATCGCCGGTTACCTCGTGGGCGTGCAGCAGCAAGTGGCCAAGTATCTCACAATGCTTGACGAAGGCAATGCTCCCCTCAAGGAGATTCTGGACTATGTAGAGAACAACCTGTTCACACACAATGCCGCTGCAGCCGAGATGGACGACGCTGCACTTGCCCAGTACCTTCGCACAAAGCTCAACCGTCCCCTGAGAGTGTGCGGCATGGTACGCAACGAGGGAGAACCCGGCGGCGGCCCGTACCTGGCATACAATGCCGACGGCAGCTACTCGCCCCAAATCCTTGAGGCAGCCCAGATTGACGCAAGCAATGCCGATGCTGTGGCACTGATGAAGAGCGGCACACACTTCAATCCCGTAGACCTTGTGTGCTACATACAGGATTATAAGGGCCAGAAATTTGACCTCAAGCAGTTTGTAGACTACAGCACCGGACTTATAAGCGAGAAATCGAAGGACGGCGTGGCAATCAAGGCCCTTGAGTTGCCCGGTCTGTGGAACGGCTCGATGAGCGACTGGAACACAATCTTTGTTGAGGTACCCATCGAGACTTTCAATCCTGTGAAGACAGTTAACGACCTGCTGCGTCCCCAGCACCAATAAAAAACAAGCATTGAATATGAAAAGACTATTTATAATGGTTGCAGCGATAGCCATGATGGCGGGCTGCACCAATGCACAGAACAACGAACAGGCAGCCGCTCCCGCTCCTGCCGAACAAGAGCAACCTACAGCCAAAGTGACCGAGATAAGCCAGGACCAATTTGCCGAACTCGTATCGGACTATACCACAGGCACATGGAAGATGAAGAGCGACAAACCCGTGATTGTAGACTTCAACGCAACATGGTGCGGTCCTTGCAAACGCCTCGCTCCCATCCTTGAGGAACTCGCCCAGGAATATGACGGCAAGGTAGTGTTCTACAGCATTGACGTAGACAAAAACAAACCCCTTGCCAAGTCATTCGGTGTGCGCAGTATTCCCATGCTGCTCCTGTGTCCCGTGGAGGGTGAGCCCGAGCAGATTGTAGGTCTTTATCCCAAAGAAGAACTCGTAAAAGCCATTGAGTACGTGCTTTCAAAGAAGGAATAAAAAAGACGAGCGAGTAAACGACACAGATTCCCCACACACCGACGCAAGAGTGAAGGTGTGTGGGGATTTTTTTCAATAATGGGAAATATAGTGGATGGCAACGAAAGAATCGTTGCCCACAATGGCCCATTAACGGGGCATTGCGAGGGGGCGGACGGCGCAAGGGCGTCGTCCCTACAGAGAGGCGAATGGTGAGGAAGTGAGGGGATGAGGCTCTAAACCGATTCGTAGAGGGCGGCGCCGTCCTTGTACTTTTCCCTCATGCAATCGACTACCGACTGCGGATAAGTGATTATCACACCGGGGCCGTAGGACATAAAGACAGAGTACATCTCAAAGTTTACCACTACCTCAATCTGGAATGTACAACTGCCGTCTTCAAGGTTTTCACTAAGCAGTTGTTGTGAAGAATGAAGCGGTTTTGTCTTAATGTAATTGCTTTGCTCTTTATTAGCCCAAAACCTTACCACACTGGGGCGTTGGTTGATACCCTTAGTCACCCCTATCACATCGTCAAAGAAGCGCTCGGTATCGAACTCGGGTTTGTCGCGGAAAGGCACATCCACAGGTTCAACGCTGACAATGCGGTCTAAGGCAAGGTTAGACAAATGCAGGTTAGATGCCTCGGCACCAAACAAGAACCAACGGTTACGGAACTCCTTAAGCAAATAAGGGCAGAAGATGTACTCGGTAGGTTCCTGTGCATTGAACGACTGGTAGAGGATGCGAACCGTCTGCTTGTGCGCAATATAGTTGTAAAGCGGATTGAGTAATTTTAAGCCCTTGAGGGTGGGCACGCTGTCGAAGTGGATAATCGGTTTGCGCTGCGTTTTGCTGATGGCAAGCTTATCCTGCAAACGACGCACAATATCGGCCATCTCGGAGAACTGCTCAAAGTCCTCAAGTTGGCGCAACATATCCACCGCCTCCTGCATCACCTCGTAATCGTTGTGCGACAGGGGCATGTTGGTGATGGAATAGCCATCCTCGGCATATCGGTAATACTTGTGGTCGTACACTTCGATGGGGGCATTGTATCCCAGTTTATCGGAGCGCATCATCTGGATATCGCCCTGGACGGTACGCACCGAAACGCCCTTGCGAATGCCCTCCATCTCGTAGAGGGCTTCGCTGCAGGCATCTACAAGGTCGTCGAGAGTCCAACGACTGTACTTGTTGCGCAGACAGTTGTCAATAGTCTTGTAGCGTATAAGCGCATTTTTATTAGCAGGCATAATTCATTTTTTAAATTGTTCTTGTTTTGTAACCCATGAGGCACTTAGTCCAGCTGTCCTTGTCTCGCAAGGGGTCAACGTATGCGAGTTTAAGGATATAACCAAGACAGTCCTTTACTGCAGGGCCCGGGGCAATGCCCTTGAGTTGCATTATCTCCTTACCGGAGAATGGTAACTTGAAGCCGAACATCGCCGAACCTTCCTGTTTCATCTGCTCGGTACACTCAATGATGCGTTGCACCTGACCGCGAAGGCAATAGCCCTCGGCGTGCGACATGTTGTCGGCATCGATGAGCAGCAAGAGTTGGCCGAATCGTTCCTCTGACTGACAGGCATATTGCAGTTTGCGCAAGTGCTTTGGTTTCATGAGCGAGAGGTCGTCGCCCCACTGCTTTGATGCCATGTGGTGGCCAACAAGGAACTGTACCTGACGAATGAAATCCAAAGGATACTTCAACCTGCGCAAGATTGCATCAGCCATACGAGCCGACTCCATCTCGTGCTGGAGGAAGTGCACCCTGCCATCCTCACCCACGCTACGCGTGCGAACCTTACCTATATCGTGCAACAAGGCGGCAATGCGAAGTAGCAGATCATCCGACCGAAGCGTTTCAAGCACCTTCATGGTGTGTTCCCACACAGTACCGAAGTGATACTTGTTCTGGGTCATACCGTATGTTTCCTCAAGTTCGGGTATCACGAATCGCATGGCTCCGGTTGAACGAAGCAATTCCATAGCCTGCACAGGATGGTCGCATGTGAGCATCTTGGAGAATTCATCGCGAATGCGCTCAACCGAGATAATCTCTAAACGCTTTACATTACGGAGCATACCCTCGTAAGTTTCCTTTTCGATTTCCCATCCGTAGCGGGATGCAAACCTGATGCATCGCAGAATGCGCAACGGGTCATCATCATAGGTAATATCAGGGTCAAGCGGTGTGCGGATAACCTTGTTGCGAATATCCTCCACACCGTGGCCGGTAACGTCGACGAGTTCACCGGTAGAGATGTTGATGTCAAGGCTGTTGATAGTCAAGTCACGCCTGAAGCTGTCGTCTTCGATGGTGCCGTGCACAACCTCTGGTTTGCGGCTTGTGCGGTCGGGGTATTTTTCTTTGCGGGTCTGGACGCACTCCAGTTCAACATCGGGAAACTCCTTCAACTGAAACATGGCAGTGCCGAAACCCTCGAATACAACAGGCGCATGCATGGTGTAACCTTGATTATACATCCACTCCACAAAGCGAATGCCACCGTTGGGCAAGTCAATCACCATATCAATGTCCTTAATCTCGAGTCCCATCAACTCATCGCGTACACATCCACCGACGACAAATACATGGCCCTGCCACTCGGTATCCTTGATGATATCACGGATGAATTGGCGAATTTCAATGTACTGTTCACGTTTCATTTTGAGTTGAATTTATAAATAATTGATTAATACGGCTGCAAAGTTACGAAATAACTACGCAATCTATTTGCGCAGTCAAAATAAAAATGAAAAAAAAGGTCATTTTTCTAAAAAAAGGGGTGAAAAATGCTATTGCGACACAAAAATGTCGAAATAAAGCAACGACAGTTATCTTGCAAAAAGGGCAAAAACACTGATTTATAGAAAATAAAGGTAGAAAAGTTTGGTGGGGTGAGAGATTTTTAGTAACTTTGCAACGCTTTTTGGAGCAAATTTTACTAATTTATTAATTTTAAACGTTTTATGAATCATTACGAAACCGTTTTCATTTTAACTCCCGTTTTGTCTGATGTTCAGATGAAGGAAGCGGTAGAAAAGTTCAAGACAGTACTCACCGACAACGGTGCTGCTATTGTTAACGAAGAGAACTGGGGTCTGCGCAAGCTCGCTTATCCCATCGAGAAGAAATCTACCGGTTTTTACACTCTCATCGAGTTTGATGCTGAGCCCACAATCGTAGCAAAGCTTGAGACAGCTTATCGCCGCGACGAGAAAGTTATCCGTTTCCTTACCTTCCGCAACGACAAGTTCGCTGCTGAGTACGCTGCAAAGCGTCGTAGCCTGAAGAAGGCTGCCTAGGAGGCTGCAGCTGCTGCCCCCGCTGAGGAAGCACAAACAGAAACCAACGCATAAATTAAGAGGAGAAACAATCATGGCACAAGCACAAAGTGAAATCCGCTATTTGACTCCGCTTTCAGTGGACAACAAGAAGAAGAAATATTGCCGTTTCAAGAGAAGCGGTATCAAGTATATCGACTACAA
>DCGA01000119.1:12351-12564 GCA_002314465.1 bacterium UBA1790
CACTGGTACTTCACTCAAGTTCCAGCGCCGTGTAGCTCGCGCCGTTAAGCGCGCACGCCACCTGGCACTTCTTCCCTTCGTAACCGACTTGATGAAATAATATTCTAAAAAAGGAGAAATAAGATTTATGAAAATTATATTGAAAGAAGACGTTGCTAACCTTGGATACAAGGATGACGTTGTTGAAGTAAAGAACGGTTACGGTCGCAATTA
>DCGA01000119.1:12590-20683 GCA_002314465.1 bacterium UBA1790
TTCCCCCACAGGTAAGGCACAGCTCGCAACTCCTTCTGCACTGAAGGTACTTGCTGAGAACCTCCGTCAACGTGCTCACAAGATTGCAAAGATCAAAGCTGACGCTGAGGCTGTTGCTGAGACTCTGAAGGACGTAAGCCTGACAATCGCTGCTAAGGTAAGCGAGAACGGCACAATCTTTGGCTCAGTAGGTAACATCCAGGTTGCTGAGGCTCTCGCAGCTGCAGGCAAGGAAGTTGACCGCAAGCTCATCGTTGTTGACGCTGTTAAGCAGGTAGGCCAGTACACCGCTACAGTTAAGCTGCACAAGGAAGTTTCTGTTGAGATTCCCTTCGAGGTAGTTGCTGAGGTTGCTGAGTAATCAACCGCTACAATACATCACAAGGCATCAGGACTCCTGGTGCCTTGTTTTATTTAACACAATAAAAATAACCGCATTATGGTAAAACACATTGTAATGTTCAAACTCACAGGCACCGCCGAGGAGCGCCTTGATGTAGCAACCCGTTTCAAGGCAGCGCTTGATGCCCTCCCCGAGCAGATTGATGTGCTGGAGAGCATTGAGGTTGCCCTCAACCAAAATCCCGCCGAGACATGGGACGTAGTACTCACTGCAATCGTGCCCACCATGGCCGATGTAGAGACCTATGCAAAACACCCTGCCCACGTGGCGGCTGCCGCATTACTCGCAGGCCACAAGGAACTGCGCGGTTGCGTAGACTACGAGTGCTGAAAACAACAGCAACCATACTTTATTTATAACGAAGCGGCATGAGCAGATGTGCATCATGCCGGTTTGTTTTTATATCATCAAGGCCGCATTAAAAATATCCAATCTCGGATAAAACATCTGTAAAGAAAAAGCGCAAGACAGCAACGCGAAACAAATGTTTTTTGCTTAAATTAGGTAAGAACAGAAAGTTTATCTACATTTTTGACAATTTTAAGTACGAAATTTTACAGTTTGAGTACTTTTTCTTTGTGGTTCCAATAAAAAGTATTACTTTTACACCCCACATTACTATATATATCTGAAAAGACAACGGAACTATATGAAATTACTCTGCTTTACTGTTTTGCTAATGCTCTCCGCGGCCTTTACATTAGCCGCCGAAGAGTCAACCAGCAACTATATATATGGCTACCCTGCTGAGGGCATCACTCTTCAAGACACGCTCGTATCGGGCCAAATAAAAACCGCAACAATATCGGGGTTCAGTAACTCTAAGCATACCGGCATGCACTATGCACTGCTTGATATGCCCGCCAACGTTGCGAATACCCTGGGCGGATGCCAAATCACCAAGGTTGCATTCTACCCCTTCCTTACCACAATGGCAAAAGCCAAGATTATCATCTCGAAAGAGATAGGCAGCGAGGTACTGTATGAGCAAGAGGTTACCGGCATCAACAGCCAGACATGGCACGTCATAGACCTGGATACACCTTATATTATAAATAAGGACGAGCATGTATATATAGGCTACTGCATAGAGAGCGCACAGGGCGACTACCCCGTGGGCTACTACTACACAAGCAACCCTGCTGCGCAAGCGGTTATCGACCCCATTCTTGACTACATAGGCTATGAAGAAGACGGAGCCATAAAGAGCGGATTGCTTGATACACAGATGTATGCGGCACGACGCCAAACAGCCAACCTCATGCTGTATGCCGTGATCGAGAACCAGGGGCAGCCCATTCCCGAGAATGGTGTGGCAGTGGGTGCGCTGTCGTTCAGCAACGACATATACATCAAGCCTAACAATGAGCAGAAACTCACTGTACTGTATAACAACACTGCAACCAAGCCCCTTGAGAGTTTCAATGTCACAATAAAGAACGGCGAACAGACAGTTGTAGAGCAAACCGTAGGACTTAACACACCGCTCCAACCTATGGCAGAGGGAAAATTCACAGTGAACATGCCCACCAGCGAAGTGGGATTACACAAGATTAGCGTCAACATAGACACCCCCAACGGCAAGGACAACAGTTACACAGGCGAGAAAACCGCATCAAAGGGGTATCTCGTTTACAATGAGACCACTAAGCGCAATGTGCTGTTGGAACACTTCACCACAGGAGCATGCACAGGTTGTGTCAATGGCGAAACACAGGTTGCAAACGAGGTTGCAAAAGTTAATGCCGGCATAAACGTGATACGCATTAACCACCACTCGGGCTATGAAAGCGACAAGTTGACCCAGACCGATGACAAGGCGTATGAATGGTTCTACGGCGGTGCATATCTGTGGGCACCCGCCTGCATGATTGACCGCACCGACCTTGCCGCATACGGAGCAAAGGGATATGGCGGCACAGCAACCACCGGCCCCGTGTTCAGCATGAGCAAAAGCAATGCCACAATATCGTCACTCATCACATCGGCAGCAAGCCTCCCCGCATTTGTCAACCTTAACGTAAAGGCAACTACCGACGAGAACCGAGTGCTTACGGTAAATGTGAATGCCAATGAGCTCTACGAGATGCCTCAAGCCGACATGATGCGACTCAACGTTGCCATTGTCCAAGACAGCGTGAAGGCAGTACAGATGCTTGCCGACGGCTCGGCCAACAAGAACTACATCCACTATAACGTGTTCCGCACCAACTTGACCGGAACATGGGGTGAAGCGGTTGAGTTTGAGAACAATGCAATGAGCAAGACATTCACCTACACTGTTCCTGCAGCGTGGAATATCGATAAACTAAGGGTTGTGGCATTCCTTGCCGACTACGATGCAAGCAGCAACAAGAACTGCCGCGTTTACAATGTAGCACAGACCAGACCTAACGAACCCATCAAGGGCGATGTTAACGGCGACGGTGTGGTAGACGTGAGCGACCTAAACGAGATTATCTCGGTGATACTGGGCGAGACAAGCACAGGCATTACCGATGTCAATGAAGACGGCGCTGTGGACGTATCGGACATCAACGACGTCATAACAATAATTCTAAATCTATAATCAATAACATATTACAAACTATTTAAAAACATTACAAATGAAGAAATTCTTACTTACACTTGCAACTCTTGCACTGGGAGGTACAGCAGTTGCCCAGTCAACAATCGACACCGACTTTGAAGACGGTGCAATTCCCGAGTCATGGACAGTTTCGGTTCCCGATGGCACATATACCGGAGGTTATTCAGTTGTTACCTATGCGAGCCAGACATCGCTCCAGGCAACAAAGGTTGGCACTAACGACCTTGGCGGCACTTACGTTCTTTTCTCAAAGACTGGTGCAACCAACGCGGTGAAAGGAAACAGCGACAACTGGTTGACATCGCCCGAATTCACAGTAGGCGACGCCAACGTATTCTCGTTCCGCCTTGCAGGCAACTGCTCATACTCGCCCCTAAAGGCAGCTGAAGAGAAGATGAAGATGGATGTTGTGGTTATTGACGGCAACGACCAGGTAGTAGTTTCTACCATCGAGCCCGAGAATTACTTCACATGGAAGCAGTTTGCCATCGACCTCAGCGCATACGCAGGCAAGACCATTAAGGTTGCGTTCCACGACTACGGCACCGCAGGTTCGGGCGCTGTTGCCGAGATGAAGTTCATCGACAACATTAAGCTCACAAGCGAAAAGCCCTCAGACTACGCAGTTGCAGCCGTAACTACACTGTATGGCCAGGCCGAGTACACAACACCCTACACCGTAAAGGTAACAAACTACGGTGTGGCTAAGGGTTCTTTCACCGTTAACTACCAAATCGGTGAGAACGAGGCAGTTGCCGAGACAGTAGAAAGCAACATAGGCGCAGGCCAAGCACTTGAGTACACATTCAAGACCTCTCCCGTATTTGCCGAGAACAGCACCAGTGAGTTCAAGGTATGGGTGAGCGGCGAAGACGATGCAATGCCCGCAAACGATGCGCTTGCTGCACAGTCAATCACCACCTGCCCCAAGGCTACTCTCCCCTACTCGGTATGCAACGAACTTGAGGACGAAGACACCGACAACGACGACCTCGTTGAGACTGAGTTTGCAACAGCAACCGGTTCGTCTAACGCTAAGTGGGCTTACGACCTGGTTAAGTACAACGCATGGATTTACACCCACAAGAAAGCCGACGCCAAGTATCAGGGCGTAGGCTACCTGTACACAACAAAGGCGTTTGCACTCCCCGCTGGAAGTGTTACACTGAAGACAACAGGCACTGCAACACTCACCGACAACTACTATGAGGTTTACATCGCAAAATACGGCGCTAAGGGTATGGCCGACTATGCAACCAAGGTGGGCCAGAGCGAACTTCTGCGCAACGTAGTTGACACACAGACTGTAGACGAAACAACCGTTGAACTCGAGATTCCCGAAGCTGGTGATTACGTGGTAGGTATCCGTCCCATGACATCGACTGCCAACGCACAGATGACCATCATAGGCTTCTCACTCGAAGAGACCAAGATAACCGGTATCAACACCGTAACAGTATCGAGCAGCAAGGCCACCAAGGTTATTGAGAACGGCCAGGTTGTTATCGTTAAGGACGGCAAGAAGTACAACGTAATGGGTATCGAACTGAAGTAACAAACAATCCTATAAAAACAATTCAGAGGCAAGCACCTTGCGGTGCTTGCCTCTGATATTTTAGCGGATATGTAGATATATCACAGTTACTTGATGATGCCGTCGCGGCGCATGAGAGCGTCAATCTTGGGCTCACGACCACGGAATTCCTTGAAGAGTTCCATGGGTTCAACTGTACCACCAGCCTGAAGCATCTTCTTGAAAGCCTTGGCAGTTTCGGCATTGAAAATGCCGTCTTCCTTGAACTTTCCGAATGCGTCGGCGTCTAATACCTCGGCCCACTTGTAGCCATAGTAGCCAGCAGCATAGCTGCCAGAGAAGATGTGACCAAACTGGGGTGACATAACACAACCCTCAACAGGTTCAAATACCTTAACCGGAGCCATTGCCTCTTGTTCAAACTTCACAACGTCGCCATCAAAGGGTTTCTCTTGAGTGTACCAAGCCATATCAAGGAAACCAAAGCTAAGCTGACGCATACAAGCATAGGCTGCAGCATATTGTGATGATGCAACCACCTTATCAACGAGTTCCTGGGGAATCTTCTCGCCAGTCTCATAGTGCTTAGCAAAACCATCAAGCACTTCACGCTCGCTAAAGAAATTCTCATTGAACTGAGAGAACAACTCAACGAAGTCGTGGCGAACATTAGTACCAGTGATTGACGAGTATTTACCCTTAGCAAGAAGGCCGTGGAGACCGTGACCAAACTCGTGAGCAAAAGTCTCAACTTCATAGAAAGTGAGCAGAGAAGGTTTAGTCTCAGTGGGCTTGGTGAAGTTCATCACAAGAGTAACAAGAGGGCGAACCTCGTTGCCATTCTCATCGACACACTCCTCACGGAAGTTGGTCATCCAAGCACCAGCGCGTTTGGTCTCGCGGGGGAAGAAGTCTGTATAGAGCATACCCACGAAGTTTCCGTCGTTATCGGTAACATCATAGGCTTTAACATCGGGGTGATAAACCTGAGCATCGTGGTTCTCGGTGAACTTGATGCCATACATCTTGCTTGCAAGGCCAAATATGCCCTCTGTTACATTACTCAGTTCAAAGTAAGGACGCAAGAGTTCGTCATTTACGCTGTACTTTGCGTCTTTCTCCTTGTCGGCATAATAAGAGTAATCCCAAGGCATAATAGTAATCTTCTTTCCCTCCATCTTAGAAGCGAACTCCTCAAGGCGCTTCATATCGGCGCGTTGTACGGGAGCATAAGCCTTTCTCAGTTGGTTGAGCATGTCATAAACATGCTTGGGATCACCCGCCATTTTGCTTGACAGATTGTAATCGGCAAATGTTTTATAACCCAAAACCTGAGCAATAGCCATGCGAGTATTTGCAATATCCTTCACAATCTGCATATTGCTAAACTCACCTTCGGTACACTGGCTATTGTACATTTTATATAGTTTCTCACGAAGGTCGCGACGAGAAGAATACTTCATAAAGGGACTGTAGCTGGGCACATTCACAGTAAAGAGATACTCACCCTCGCGGCCCTTAGCCTTTGCATCGGCGGCAGCAGCCTCGATAGTGCTCTCGGGAAGGCCGGCAAGGTCATCCTTGGTGAGCCACAACTGGAAGCGCGGCTTGTCCTTGAGACAATTCTGTGAGAACTTCAATGTGAGTTCTGTAAGTTTCTTGCTAAGTTCCTTGTACTTGTCACGATCGGCACCCTCAAGATCGGCACCACAACGAATGAAAGACTCACGAGTCTTCTTGAGGAGCATGTAGTCCTCGGCTGTATATTTGCTCTTGTCAAAGTTATCGTAAACAGTCTTTACACGCTTCCACAGTTTTTCATTAAGAGTAACACTATTGCTGTGTTCGTCGAGGGCGGGAGAAATGCGCATGGAAATGTCCATGAGAGCGTCGTCGCACTCGGCCGACAGCATAGCGTAGAATACACCAAGCACACGATTAAGTGTTTTGCCGGAACGTTCCATCTTTAAAATGGTGTTCTCGAAAGTTGCGGGTTCGGGATTATTGGCGATAGCCTGAATCTCGGCTTCATGTTCTTTGATACCTTGCATGATTGCAGGCTCATAGTCGGATGTGCTGATTCTGTCAAAAGGAATAGCACCATGAGTGGTCTTGAAATCACTCAGAAATACGTTGTCAGCCTTCATTTGAAATGATAACAACACTAAGGTTGCTAATAAAACTTTCTTAATCATTTGGAATTATTTATTTTTTAATTACTTATCGTGTAGTTAAATCACTTGCAAATTTACAAAATATTTATGGTATGTCCACCTTTCCACATTTTATATTTAGACGCAAATAATATAGAAAAACTACACCACAAAACCCAAACAATAAATAACTCGCAGAGAATCAAGGTTATAGCGTATTGCCAATACAATAAAAAGGCAACCTGATGTTATTATCAAGTTGCCTTTATCAGTGGAGCTGGAGGGGTTTGAACCCTCGTCCAAACGCGGAACTAATAAGCTTTCTACATGCTTAGTCTCGACTTGGTTTTCGACTCAAGGCAGGCTCCAGACTACCAACCTTGGGCTTAGTCTCTAAATTTCGGTCGTGACCCGAGACATGTCACGTCCTATCTCCGATATGCCTGCACCGCCTGATCGATAAGCCTCGCAGAAAGGGCCATCGGGCGATGTCTCGTTTCGACACCTTGTATCGAAATTAAGCGATCCTACTGTACTTCAGATCAAGCAGCGAGAGCGTAGTTGTTTTCGCCATTTGGAATTTGTGAAGCAGATATTATAGAGCATTAGCAACATAGCTCTGCATGCTTACTTACCACCTCTACACGCTGTCAAAGCCAAGTCAGCCCCATGTAAATGTGTGTAGTAATGGAAAATAATAACTATGATATTTATTTATCGATGCTTTGTATCATTTTCTGGCTCTTTTTTGTATTGTTCCTCGGTTACATAGCCCGCTATGCGCCCTCGTCTCAATTCAAAAAATATCTCAGAACCCTGAAACAAATCATCGTTAGTTATTTTTTTCCATAACTAAAGCGGATGCAAATGTACGGTTTTTTTTTCACAAACCAACGATTTTGATGATTTTTTTGTAATTTTGCACTGCTTATGAAGAAAGTATTCCACATTTTACTCATCATAGTTGCTGTTGCAATGGTGTCGTGCGGCCACAAAGCCGTAAAAACCGGCAATGGCGCCTATCACCTTACATGCACCGTTGACCAGGGGCTGCAAGGTGACAGTGCATCGCTATATATAGTGGAAGACGGCTATCACCGCCTTATCCCTATGGGTATGCGCACCGGTGAGCCCGGCACTCCCCTCTCGTGGAATGGCCACATAGACGGCGCACGCGTAGCCTTCATCAAGTGGGAGAATAATCCAAGGCCGTTCTACCTTGTGCTTGAGCCCGGAAACATCGACATCACGATACATGGCAACAGCTGGTCGATAAAGGGCGGGCACTATAACGGCGAATACCTGCGCTTCCTGAACACCCGACGAAGCATCATCAATGACAAAGAAAAACTATTTGCCGACTATCTTAAACACGGAGCCGACTCAACGCTCACCATGGACATGGAGCAAGAA
>DCGA01000076.1 GCA_002314465.1 bacterium UBA1790
GGACGAGCCTACCAACCATCTCGACCTGGAGTCTGTCCGCTGGCTTGAGAACTTCCTCAAGGGCTATGACGGCGCCGTTTTGGTCGTCTCCCATGACCGTGCTTTTATGGATGGAATGGTCAACAACGTCATCGAGATTGCAAACGGCAAGCTGGAGATGTACACCGGCAACTACAGCGATTACGAGCGCCAGCGCGTTGAGCGCCGTGAGCAGCTCATCGCCATGAAGGAAGCTCAGGACAAGGAGATTGCTCACCTTGAAGCTTTCATCGAGAAATTCCGCTACAAGGCTACAAAGGCGGTTCAGGTGCAGAGCCGAATAAAGCAACTTGAGAAGATTGAGCGCATTGAGGTTGACGAGGTCGACAATTCTCGTTTACGCCTCAAGTTTCCTCCGGCTCCTCGTTCGGGCGATTATCCGGTTATTACCGATGGTGTGCGCAAGGACTATGGTGCGCACTGCGTATTCCATGATGTGACATTTACCATCAAGCGCGGAGAGAAAGTGGCATTTGTTGGTAAGAATGGCGCCGGTAAGACAACTCTCGTTAAGTGCATCATGAACGAGATTGAGTATTCGGGCGAACTCAAGATTGGGCACAATGTCAAGATTGGATACTTTGCCCAGAATCAGGCACAGATGCTTGATGGTGAAATCACCGTGTTTGATACCATCGACCGTGTTGCAGTGGGTGATATACGCACTCGCATCAACGACCTCCTCGGCGCGTTCATGTTCGGCGGCAAGGCGAGTGAGAAAAAGGTGAAGGTTTTATCGGGGGGCGAGAAGAGCCGTCTTGCTATGATAAAGCTGCTGCTGCAACCCATGAACCTGCTTATCCTCGATGAGCCTACCAACCACCTTGACATGCGCACCAAGGATATCCTTAAAGATGCGATACGTGACTTTGATGGTACTGTAATCGTCGTGTCGCACGACCGTTATTTCCTTGACGGACTTGTTGAGAAAGTATATGAGTTTGGCGATGGGGTGGTGCGTGAGCATCTGTGTGGCATATATGAGTTCCTCGACAAGAAGAAACTCGATTCACTGCAGCAACTCGAAGCAAAGGATGTTGTAAAGAAAGACGTCGTTGAGCAAGCACCGTCGACAGGTAAGCTCAGTTACCTTGAGCAAAAAGAGCGTGAGCGCAAGGCCAAGCAGGCTGTTAAGCGCGTGAAACAGCTTGAGGAACTCATTAATGAACTTGAGGAGAAAATCAAGGCAATCGAGGACGAACTGTCGGCAGGCACCTCGACCGATCCCGAAATATATAATCGCCATGCTGAACTTAACTCACGTCTTGAAGAGACGATGATGGAGTGGGAAGAAGCAAGCGAGCTGATAAGTGATAACTAATATAACAAATTATAAATCAATGAAAAAAGCATTATTTTTATCATTGGCTTGTGTATTATCAATGACAATGAATGCAGTAACCCCCAAGGGTGTAGATGCCAAGAATCTTGACACATCTGTAGCACCCGGTGAGAATTTTTACAAGTATGCTTGCGGTGGGTGGATGAAGGCTAATCCCCTCGATCCCCAGTATGCTCGCTTTGGCACATTCGACCTCTTGGCCGAGAACAGCCGTCAGCAGGTCAAGGACATTATCACTAACCTTGGTACTGGTCATAAGAAGGGTACTATTGAGCAGCAGGTAGGTGACCTCTATGCTCTTGGTATGGACAGTGTTCGCCTCAACGAAGAAGGCTATAAGGCACTTGTTAGCGACCTTGACCGCATCAAGAACGCTAATAAAGCCGATTTTACCGAGATTGTCGCTTGGATGCATAACGGTATTGCCGGTCCTTTCTTTGATTCTCAGGTAATGGCCGACCTTAAGCATTCTACCGTAAACATGCTTTACATCTCGCAGGGCGGTACTGGTATGGGCGACCGTGACTACTATCTTGAGAACGATGAGTCAACCGCTAAGATTCGCAATGCTTACAACAATTACATTATCAAGTGTTTCGAACTCGTAGGAAACAAGAACAAGGCTGCTAAGAAAATGGCGAAGAATGTCATGGACATTGAGCATGCACTTGCATCGGTGGCAATGTCTCGTGAGGAAACCCGCGATTATAGCAAATTATACAATATCGTTCCGGTTGCTGAACTTAAGAATACTTATTCAAACATCAACTGGGATGCTTATTTTTCTACTATCGGCGTTAAGAATGTTGAGAAGGTTTGTGTGTTCCAACTTAAGTCTCTCGCTAAGGTAAACGAACTTTTGGGTACACTCAGCGATGCTGCTATTAAGGATTATCTTCAGTTCCGCCTCATTGATGCTGCGGCTCCTTACCTGAGCGATGCGTTTGTTCAGGCAAACTTTGATATGTACAGTAAGGCTATGTCGGGCAAGCAGGTGATGCAGCCCCGTTGGAAACGTGCTCTTAATGTCCCCAACTCTCTTCTCGGAGAGGCCGTGGGTCAGCTCTATGTTGCCAAGTATTTCCCTGCCGACAGCAAGAAGAAGATGCAGAAACTCGTTGACAACCTTAAGGTTGCCCTGGGTGAACACATCGCAAGCCTTACATGGATGAGTCCAAAGACTAAGGTTAATGCTCTTGTGAAACTTAATAGCTTCACCGTTAAGATCGGTTATCCCGACAAGTGGAAAGACTATAGCGATATTGATATCGACATGGCTAAGCCTTACTGGACAAACGTGATGGCCGCAAAGCAGAGTGCTGCGCGCTATGAGTATTCACAACTTGACAAGCCTGTTGACAAAGACCGCTGGTGGATGACTCCCCAAACCGTTAACGCATATTATGAACCTTCAAGCAACGAGATTTGCTTCCCTGCAGCTATCCTTCAGGCTCCTTACTTTGACCCCAATAGTGATGATGCATGCAACTATGGCGCTATCGGCGTTGTGATTGGACATGAGATGACTC
>DCGA01000102.1:0-227 GCA_002314465.1 bacterium UBA1790
CCGAGTTCCTCAACCGCATTGACGACATAATCACATTTGGCTCGCTCGGCCACGACGATATCCTGAGCATCATCGATATTGAACTGCGCTCATTCTTCGACCGCGTGGCCCAGAACGGCCTCACACTCAACATCACAGATGCTGCTAAGGACAAGGTCGCCGAGCTGGGATTTGACCCGCAATATGGCGCACGCCCGCTCAAGCGCGCTATCCAGAACTACATCGAG
>DCGA01000102.1:245-436 GCA_002314465.1 bacterium UBA1790
AGTTGAGCGAGTTGCTGCTACGAGAAGAAGCACAGTCGGGCGACACCATCGTAATCGATGCCGTGGAGGGAGAAATCACACCACGCGTAGAGCACCCTGCAACAGTGACTGAACAAGAATAACAAAACAACCGCCGGAAAAGCCCGCAAGGCACCGGCCAACAATTAAAACATATATACAATTATGGCAAA
>DCGA01000102.1:504-3198 GCA_002314465.1 bacterium UBA1790
TTCCTTTACAGCGATCACGAGATATTCCTGCGCGAACTCGTTTCCAACGCAGTGGACGCGACCCAGAAACTGAAAACGCTTGAAGCCGCAGGCGAGTTTAACG
Organism: bacterium UBA1790; assembly: GCA_002314465.1. GTDB lineage: Bacteria > Bacteroidota > Bacteroidia > Bacteroidales > Muribaculaceae > Sodaliphilus. The sequence goes on from DCGA01000102.1 coordinate 608, forward strand.
GCTCAACCGAAGACCTCACCGTGAGTGTGAGCATCGACAAGGAAGCCGGCACCCTCACTGTTACCGATAACGGTATCGGTATGACCGAAGAAGACGTCGACAAGTACATCAACCAGATTGCTTTCTCGGGCGCCGAGGAGTTCCTCAACAAGTACAAAGACAGCGCAAACGCCATCATAGGCCACTTCGGCCTCGGTTTCTACTCGGCATTCATGGTGTCGAAGAAGGTTGAAATACGAACCCTTTCTTACAAGGAAGGTGCCAAGGCTGTGTGCTGGAGTTGCGACGGTTCACCCGAATATGAGATGAGCGAGTGCGAAAAGGCCGAGCGCGGCACCGAGATTATCCTCTACATCGACGACGAGGAGAAGGAATTTCTGGAGCAGAACCGTATCAATGCGCTGCTCACCAAGTATTGCCGCTTCATGGCAGTACCCGTAACCTTCGGCAAGGAACAGGAATGGAAAGACGGCAAGTATGTAGATACCGACAAGGACAAACTCATCAACGACGTTGAGCCCATGTGGACACGCAAGCCCACCGAACTCAAGGATGAGGACTACCTGAAGTTCTACCACGCTATCCAGCCCGCACAGGAAGACCCCTTGTTCTGGATTCACCTCAACGTGGACTTCCCCTTCACCCTGACAGGTATTCTCTATTTCCCCAAGATTAAGAACAACCTCGACATACGCAAGGACCGCATCCAGCTCTATTGCAACCAGGTATATGTTACCGACAGCGTAGAGGGCGTTGTACCTGAGTTCCTCATGCTGCTGCAGGGCGTTATCGACAGCCCCGACATCCCGCTTAACGTTTCGCGCTCTTACCTGCAGGCCGACCGCAACGTGAAGAAGATTTCTTCTTATATCACAAAGAAAGTGGCTGCACGCCTTGAGGAAATCGCCAAGAACGACCCGAAGTCATTTGAGGAAAAGTGGAACGATATCAAGGTGTTCATCGAGTATGGCATGCTTAGCGACGAGAAGTTCTGCGACCAAGCCATGAAATTTGCATTGCTCGAAGACACCGACGGCAAATTCTTCAAAATCGAGGACTACAAGAAACTCATCGAGGCCGAGCAGACCGACAAGGACGGTAACCTCATCTACCTCTATGCAACCGACAAGGATGCACAGTACACCTACATCAAGGCTGCAACCGACAAGGGTTACAACGTGCTGATGATGAACGGGCAACTCGACGTGCCCTTCGTAGGCTTACTTGAGCAGAAGAACGAGAAGTCGCGCTGCGTGCGTGTAGACAGTGACGTAGTTGACCGACTTATTGTAAAGGATAATGCCAAGGAGAGCGACCTTACACAGGGTCAGAAGGATATCGCCACTACCCTCTTCGAGTCACAGGCTCCAAAGCTCGACAAGTGCAACTTCACAGTTACATTTGCAGCCCTCGGTGAGAACGATATGCCCATCGTAATCACTCAGAGCGAGTACATGCGACGCATGAAAGAGATGGCGCAGTTCCAGCCTGGAATGAGCTTCTACGGCGAGTTCCCCGACAGTTATGCACTCACCCTCAACACCGATCACCGTCTCGTGAAGGAAGCCATCGAGAACGCCGAAAACACACTCGCGGACGAACTTAAACCAATAGACGAAGAGATTAGTGCTACCAATAATGTTATCAACGCGTTGCGCAGTCTTGACAAGGACGGCAAGGGCGTTCCCGAGGACAAGAAGAAAGACCTCGAAGAAAATGAAGCACGCGTGAGCGAACTCAAGCAAAAGAAGAATGCCGCCATCACTGCTTATGCAGCCGGCCAGGAGAAGGTACACCAACTCATCGACATCGCATTGCTGGGCAACGGACTGCTCAAGGGTGAAGCCCTCTCGGCATTCCTCCACCGCTCGGTAGACCTGATGAAGTAAGCTTTAAAAAAACCTACTTAATATAGTAACGGTCGCCTAATATGATTAGGCGACCGTTTTGATTTTTGTACTAACTACCTTATTGTGTTTTTTAATTCCCCCTATTCTCTCGAACAGGGGGAATACAACTCCAATTTTCTTTAAAGACTATTATCTATGTGTTTTACTCTTAATGCGTTTTTATTTAATAATCTGCTCAAGCGAAGCAGTGTTATTGTCGATTGACTCCTGGGGAATCACATGGTTGGTAAGATCGCCAGCCAAGTACTGGTCGTAGGCAGCCATGTCGATGAGACCGTGACCCGAAAGGTTGAAGAGGATAACCTTGCTCTCGCCACTCTCCTTGCACTTCTTAGCTTCGCGTATTGCAGTTGCGATAGCATGTGAAGACTCGGGTGCGGGAATGATACCCTCGCTCTGTGCGAAGAGCTGAGCTGCTGCAAATGTCTCGAGCTGAGGAATATCAACTGCCTCAATGAGTTTGTCCTGAAGCAACTGGCTCACGATTGCACCTGCACCATGGTAGCGGAGACCACCTGCGTGGATGTTGGCAGGAGCAAAGTTGTGGCCCAGGGTACACATGGGGATAAGGGGTGTATAACCTGCCTCATCGCCGAAGTCATACTGGAAGACACCGCGTGTGAGCTTGGGGCAAGACTCGGGCTCGGCAGCGATGAAACGTGTATCTTTAGTACCATCAAA
>DCGA01000102.1:3296-9407 GCA_002314465.1 bacterium UBA1790
CCATCTCCATCTGCTTCTCGGCCTCAAGACCGATAACGGTTTGGTGCAGAGACACATGATTGAGCACCGAACCCAGGGTATAACGGCAATTGGGGGTTGACATTGCGAGCTCAACGGCCTCACTGATTGCTGTACCGAGCGAACCTTGGTAATTGGGGTTCTCGGTAATGATCTTGCGGCCAGCCTTAGTAGACATACTGGGCGAAGCGATTACCTCGGCGCCATAGGTCTGCATGATTGAGCGACGATAGGGTTTCTGGTGGTAAGACACCTTTACCATATATACAGCGAGTTCAAGACCGAAGTGCTTGGCAGCCATTGAAAGAGCTGCACCCCACTGACCTGCACCGGTTTCGGTAGTAATATTAGTGATACCCTGCTTTTTGCAGTAGTAGGCCTGTGCAATAGCCGAGTTAAGTTTGTGAGAACCCACAGGACTCACGCTCTCGTTCTTGAAATAAATGTGAGCAGGAGTATCAAGTGCTTTCTCAAGACCACGTGCACGCACCAGGGGTGTGGGACGGTAAATCTTGTACATCTCGCGAACCTCTTCGGGAATCTCAATGAAGCGGTCGGTTGTATTAAGTTCCTGCTGCGCAAGTTCCTCGGCAAAGATAGGATACAGATCCTCGGGCTTTAACGCCTGCTTAGTTCCAGGGTGTAGCATGGGACGAGGCTGAGTGGGCATGTCAACGGTTACATTATACCATGCTGTGGGAATATCTTTTTCCTGTAATAAGAACTTTTTAGAATCTGTACTCATAATAGTAATATTTTAATTGTTTGTATTTATTATATTTATTCATTTTTACCGCATATCTATCGGTTTCATGATGCAAATGTAGAACAAGAATTTCAATTAACCAAATATTTCGCAATAAAATTCGCAGAAAAGTGATATTTATTTCCTATATGCATTGATTTGTGCATATTTAGAGCGTTTATGCATAAAACAGAAGAGAAAATGCCAACCATTACGAAGCAAGGCACATCAATTACAAAAAGCGTATTATGCATTTTTTGATAGGAAACTTAAGAGAGAAAGCAAGGATTACAATTGAGGTCAAGGAATGTAATTATGGAAATATATGCATTTTATTTATGCATATTTTCACGGTACTTTTTATAGGCGGTTGCGATGGCAAGAGCCATCTTTTGGGCTCCGGCATCCGAAGCCATGAATTGCTCACACTCGGGGTTACTGATAAAATCAAGTTCGATGAGCACAGCCGGCATAGCAGTTTGGGCGAGCACGATGAAACCAGCCTGGTGCACCCCGGCATCGGCACGCCGGGCAACCTTGACCATGCTTCGCTGTACTTCCTGAGCAAATGCAAGGCTACGCTGCATGTGTTGGCGTTGGTTAAGTTCGAATATTACATGCGACTCAGGTGAGTTAACGTCAAACGACTGGTATCGGGTAGAGAAATCTTCCTCCATGGAAATAACCGAGTTCTCACGATGAGCCACATCAAGGTTCTCCCCTATTGCGTCAACACCCATAACATAAGTTACAGTGCCTTTCATGCGTTCACGGCCTACGGTTGTACGCCCCATGGAGTTGCAATGGATTGAGATGAATAGGTCGGCCTTTATTTCATTGGCACAAGTTGCACGTTGGTTAAGGTCAACAAACTCGTCGGTGGTTCGAGTGAATACCACCCTTGTGTTTCCGTCGGCAGATATGAGTTTGCCCAAACGCTTTGCCACATCGAGGTTGATATTCTTCTCACAGGCAGTATTACCGCATGAACCCATGTCCTTGCCTCCGTGGCCAGGATCGATGACTACAGTGAACGAACATGCGTAACCCGGAACAGCAAGTATGCCGAGCATCACTATATATAATATGTGTAAAGCGTAACGCACAATCTATATTTAGGCCGTAAATTTATAAAAAATGTACCACTAAAGAGGAAAAAAGAGCAAATATTTTAATATTTTTTTCTAAATTTGTATTGTAAAAAAGATTAGACTTATGGTTTTTAATGATTCTCCCACAATCTATGGCCTGATAGGACACCCTCTGGGCCACTCGTTTTCAAAGGATTACTTCAATCGAAAATTTGAAGATGAAAACATCAATGCGCAATACCAGAACTTTGACCTTGAGGACGTGAACCAGTTGATGGAACTCCTTAGCGAGTACCCCGACATCAACGGCCTTAATGTCACTATCCCCTACAAGGAGCAGGTGATGCCGTTCCTTGCATCGATTGATGAGGATGCTCAGCAAGTGGGAGCAGTCAATGTGATTAAGTTCTTTAAGGACGAAAACGGCGAACTCGTGTCGCTACGCGGTTACAACAGCGACTCTCCGGCTTTTGGCCGCACAATCGAACCATTGCTCAACGACGCCCGCAAGAGTGCACTCGTGCTGGGTACCGGCGGGGCTTCAAAGGCGGTAAAACATGCCCTGGAAAAACTCGGCATTGAAGTGAAGTTAGTGTCACGCCGCAAGTCAGCCTCAACGATTGTATATGAGGAACTTACAAAAGCGATGGTCGCACAGAGCAAGATTATCGTCAATACAACCCCATTGGGAATGTACCCAAATGTTGACCAATGTCCTGACTTCCCTTATCGCTTCCTCACCCACGAGCATCTGTGCTATGATCTCATCTATAACCCCGACGAGACCATGTTCATGAAGAAAAGCAAGGAAGCGGGAGCCGAAGTGAAAAACGGCCTGGAAATGCTGCTTCTGCAAGCGTTCATCTCCTACGAGATATGGACACAAGCAAACGAATAACCACCTGATATGCAACGCGTAACGCAATCGCCGATAGCCAAGGTTCCAGTTGCGAGAATCCTTGCGCCATTTATCATTGGTGTCATTGCGTCTGCTTTGTCAGATAATACCATAGTGCCTGCAGCAATTCTTGCTGTGGGCATTGCTTTATACATAGGATTGCGCTTTGCCCCTCACACTCCCAAGTGGTCTCAAAGGCTCAGACCATTGTGGAGCGTGCCAATCATGACGGTATCGCTGGCACTTGGCTGGGGAAATGCCTCGCTGTGTGCTCCTCCCGAAATGGATGTCAAGACACTCGACGGAAGAATAGCGCAAGCGCGTGTTAACGACATAAGATACAGCGATTTCTCGATGACAGTATATGCCACAATGACGTCAGTGGCCGACGATAATAAGGCTCAGTTGCTCGACAAACAGCATGATATACTGCTCACGACGCGTGGTTGCAACTATATGCTCCAACCCGGCGACATGATAAGTTTTGAATGCTCGCTCGACACCATCAAGAGTCTTGGCAACCCCGATGGTTTTGATTACCAAAGTTACATGCTCGACCAGGGCATCAGGTATCGCGAGCATCTTGCCTCCGATGGCATTGCCGTGTGGGGAAGCAAACCCACATTTATCACACGATGCAACAAGTATCGCCGACAATTGCAACAAGCCGTTTTTTTATCCACGCTATCACCCGAAGCACAAAACTTTGTGATTGCTACCTTGCTGGGTAACAGTAGGTTTATCAGTCCCGAAACGCGTCAAGAATTCTCGGCAGCGGGCATCTCGCATGTGCTTGCCCTGAGCGGTCTACATGTGGGTATAATAATGGCAATTGTGTGGTTCATGCTTTTCCCGCTTGACTACTTGGGAATGAGGAGGCTAAGGTTTGTCATAACGATAATTATGCTGCTGGGATATGCAGCATTTACGGGTTTGTCACCATCGGTAGTAAGAGCCACGGTGATGATGGTAGTTGTGGTGACAGGAATGATTTTCTATCGCAAATCGGTATCGCTCAATGCACTTGCAACAGCAGCGCTTGTGATACTCGTATTCAGCCCGAGAGCATTGTATAGTGTTGGTTTTCAACTCAGTTTCACCACAGTAGCAGCATTCCTGTTATTCTTTGAAAAGACAGGCGAAGAGAACAAAAAGGGAAACACGGCCGTAAGATATCTCAAGAAACTCGTTGCGGGTTCGGTGGTAGCAATGCTGTCGACAATCATGCTCACAGCATGGTATTTCAGTTCGGTGTCACTCACATCGGTAATAGGAAACATCTTTATCCTACCCGTTTTCCCATTAATCATGGCATGCATGGCAGCATTTTTAATACTGTGTGCAATAGGAATCAATGCGGGATTCCTCAAGAGTATCATCAACCTTGAGTATGATTTCGTGAGATGGGTTGCAAGAGTTGCGGGCGAAGATTTGCCCGGACACATCGACGGAATCTATGTTACAGGATTTGATGTAGCAATGTATTACATTGCACTTGTTCTTGTACTGGTGTGGTATCGCACCCGAAAATTCAAATGGATGAATTATGCTCTTGTAATGGTATTTTGCATTTTGGCCCATGGTGCATACGTAAAAATGACCGTTCCAACACGTGGATTGGTTGTTTTCAACAACTTCACGCAAACGCAGATTTTTACATTTAACAATGGGAAAGGACAATTATGGGTTCCCGACGGGGAGACTGACACAGAGGAGTTTAGACGATATAACAAGAAGTTTATCGCGCACTATGGCATAGACTCGATAAGCGAAAACGGTGCTACTGAACGCGATGTGGTTAACGCAAAACGAATTGTGTGTGCTGTGGGCGGGAAATGGAAGAGTGTAGAGCCGTTGAGCAGTAAGATAGAAACCGACATTCTGGTCGTGACAAAGAAATATCACAGCAGCATAGAAAAACTGCTGTCAATCTATTCGCCCAAGATGATAATACTGAGCGGTGATATTTATGACGGGAACATAAAGGAAATTACCGACGAGTGTGAGTCGATGGGTATACCCTACTTCAACATTAAGGAACGCGGTGCATGGATGGAGATGAAATAATCACTTGACGCGACCGGCACACTGGAAGTGAGTAACATAATAGCGCTGGTCAAGCGAACTGATGCACACACCACCCGACGACGAAGCATGGGCAAAGTAACCTTGCTTGAGGTAGATACCCACATGGGTAATGCGGCCAGGAGTTTTACCATTGAAGAACACAAGGTCACCCTCCTTGAGGTCGTCGCGAGATATTTCCTTACAATTCTGAGTAAACTGGCGCGAGGAGTTGCGGTCAATCTTCTTGTTGTAGACAGTGAGGTAAAGCTGCATAGTGAAGCCAGAACAATCACTGCCCACGCCTTTCTCCATTGCGGCATATTTATAAGGAGTACCAAGCCAGGTCTTGATTTCGCGATACAACGCCTTGTTGTCACCGCGTTCGAGTTTGATGTCAAGCGTGCGCCATTCTTCGGGAATAGCAGATTGCTTCCCACCCGATGCCTTCCTGGTGGTAGAAGTTGTCGTGTTATCAGACTTTGAGGTTTTAGTCTTGGTGGTCTTGGGCCACTTGTTGTTATAGATGCCATCGTCGTCATACACATTCTTGTGGCACGCAGTGAACGGTAGCATAAATGCTACTACCATAACTATATTAAATATGTATGAGCGATGCTTCATCTTTAATGAAAATGTGAGGATGAGTCACTGGGATCACCCTCACATAAGATATCTTTAATTTATAGATTACTCGGCTGCTTCTTCGTTTTCCTTAGCAACGAACTCGGTCATACCTGCGTTAACCATGAAGTTGTACCAAGCAACAACCTTCTTGATGTCGTTGTTGTAAACGCGCTCCTCATCATAGTTGGGAAGAACGGTCTTGAAGAAATCGGCGAGCTGCTCGGGAGTCTTAACAGCTGTTGTATCAACAGCCTTACCGCCCTGCTTCTCAAAGATCGAAGTCATGACCTCACCCAGGGGTACTTCCTTCTCGGTAGTGTAGATAGCGATATCACCGAGAGAGATGATTTTGTCGCGAGCAGTTGCGGGCATACGCTTGCCGTCAACGAGGCTTTCAACGATAAGGAGGTTCTTTCCGTAAGATATTAACTTGTACAATCCGGGCTTACCCGTAATCGATAAAATTTTCTTAAGCATAATTCTTTTAAATGGTTTATAATTCAAAACTTTATGCAAAGGTAGCAAAAATTTCAAAGAATTGCAAGCATTTAACAAGTATTACGACAGGATGAAGGGTAAGTTCTAACGATAGCAAACAAGCCTCCAAGTGCAACAAAAAAGAGAGCGGCTGATTGCTCAGTCGCTCTCCGTTAGGGGGCGGTTACCTA
>DCGA01000118.1:0-3925 GCA_002314465.1 bacterium UBA1790
CGCAGGTCCAGATAGCGGTACTTCATGCGAATGTCATCACCACCGTCGGTGTTGTCCTCGATAGTAAAGGGAGGAGTAGCACTCTCGCTGAGCACGTTCATGTTCTGTGCAATGATCTCGATGTCACCGGTGGGCATATTAGCGTTCTTGCTTGAGCGCTCCTCTACCTTACCTGTGATTTGCACTACATACTCGCGGCCCAGGTGGTTAGCGGCTTCGCACAGGGGTGCGTTAACCTCGTTGTTAAACACGATTTGAGTGATGCCGTAGCGGTCACGCAAGTCAACGAATGTCATGCCACCCATCTTGCGGGTGCGCTGCACCCAGCCTGCCAGGGTTACAACTTCGCCCACATTAGCCTGACGAAGTTCACCACATGTTTTAGTTCTATACATAGTTATATGCTTTATTGTTAGTTATTTACACACTAATAACATACCGCAAGGAGCAGAACCCGACATTGCGGTACATACCAAAGTGCAAAGGTAGTGATTTTTTTTGAAAATCGGAAGACGAAAACACCGAAATTTTCACACTTACACAACAACAAAATAAAATATTTGATATGATGCTTTTCGCATACAGCACCAACCTCTCGACAAAGTCGGCAAACACGCCGAATATGTTGAATCATCGGCAGCGACAAGGTGTTTTTTCGGCTTTCGTCTTTCATCTTTCGCTCAAAATCACTACCTTTGCAAATTATATGTGATAATAAATATCAAATTTATAATATTATGTCAGAAGAACTGAAAAAACAACAAGACGAAATGACGCTTCCCGACAACGCGTTTACCGAACTTAAGGACGGTGAAAAGTATGTCCCCGTGATGCGTCCCGACCGTGAGTACCCCGAGATTACCCCCTACTCGGTTTCGATGGGTCTCATCATGGCGGTCATCTTCAGCGCTGCTGCGGCTTACCTGGGACTGAAGGTGGGCCAGCCGTTTGAGGCGGCAATCCCCATTGCCATCATTGCTGCCGGTATCGCCGGCGTCACCAAGCGCAAAAACTCGCTGGGCGAGAACGTGATTATCCAGTCGATCGGTGCTGCATCGGGTATCGTGGTTGCGGGTGCAATCTTCACCCTGCCCGCGCTCTACATCCTGCAGGCCAAGTATCCCGAGATCACCGTTAACTTCCTTGAGGTGTTCCTGAGCTCACTGCTTGGTGGCTTGCTGGGCATCTTGTTCTTCATCCCCTTCCGCAAGTACTTCGTGAGCGACATGCACGGCAAGTTCCCCTTCCCCGAGGCTACCGCTACAACACAGGTGCTCATTAACGGACAGAAGGGCGGCAGCGACGCTAAGCCGCTTCTCATCGCGGGACTCGTGGGTGGTCTTTACGACTTCATCGCTTCTACATTCCAGTGGTGGAGCGAGAATGTTTCTACAGCCATTATCCCTGCATTTGAGCATCTCACCGACAAGATGAAGATGGTGTTCAAGCTCAACACCGGTGCAGCCGTGCTGGGTCTGGGTTACATCGTAGGTCTCCGCTACAGTTTCATCATCTTCGCCGGTAGTGCGTTCATTTGGTGGGTAATCGTTCCCCTGATGGGCACAATGAACCCCGAACTCACTGCTGCTCCCGCCGAGGAGATTTTCAAGAACTATGCACGTTACATCGGTATCGGCGGTATCGCAATGAGCGGTATCATCGGCATCGTTAAGTCTTGGGGCGTTATTCGCAGCGCCGTTGGCCTCGCCGGCAAGGCATTCAAGGGCCAGGGCGAGCAGAAGGTTGAGCGCCACCAGAAGGACATCTCAATGAAGGTGCTCGTGTTTGCTCTCGCAGCAGCACTTGCAGTGACCGCAGTGTTCTTCTATGTAGGCGTTATCCACAACCTGCTGCAGACTATCGTGGCGTTCTTCGTGGTAGTGGTTATCGCATTCCTCTTCACTACAGTTGCTGCCAATGCGATTGCAATCGTGGGTAGTAACCCTGTATCGGGTATGACACTCATGACCCTCATCGTGGCTTCGGGTATCTTCGTTGCTGTGGGCCTTGACGGTGCACGCGGCATCGTGGCTTCGATGGTGATAGGTGGTGTTGTATGTACTGCTCTGTCAATGGCTGGCGGTATGGTTACCGACATGAAGATTGGTTACTGGCTGGGTACAACTCCCGCCAAGCAGCAGACCTGGAAGGCTGTGGGCACACTGCTCAGTGCAGCCACAGTGGGCGGTGTGATGATCATCCTCAACAAGACCTACGGATTTGTGGGCGACAACGCACTTGTTGCTCCCCAGGCCAACGCCATGGCAGCCGTTATCGACCCGCTCATGATGGGTGGCGAGACTCCATGGTTGCTCTACATCGTGGGTGCAGTCCTCGCGCTGCTTCTCAACTGGCTGGGTGTTCCTGCCCTTGCATTCTCGCTGGGTATGTTCATCCCCCTGCAGCTTAACACTCCCCTTCTCGTGGGTGGTATCGTCAGCTGGTTTGTTGGCTCACGCAGCAAGAATGCCGAGGTCAACAAGGCTCGCCAGGAACGCGGCACACTGCTTGCCAGCGGTTTCATCGCCGGTGGTGCCCTCATGGGCGTGGTAAGTGCCGCAATGCTCTTCTTCGGCTTCAAGTATGAGTGCACAATGAGCGAAGAGACTACAAGCGCTATCGCAATGGCTGTTTACGTTGCCCTCATCGCTTACCTCATCATCTCTTGCCTCAAGGCTAAGAAAGAAGAAAAGTAATATAGCGAAATAATAATCAGCGCTCGCCTTTGGCAGAGTGTCTTTCTGATATCAAACGGTCCCTTTAATTGCAAAAGGGACCGTTTTTTTGGTAATGACGCAAAAAAATGCTATTCGCGTCATTTTATGACGGGAATAGCATCTATCAGGCGTTTTCGTAGCCGAGTGCGGTTACTTTGTCTTTTATTGCCTGCTCAGTGGCTGTGCCTTCTACATAGGCTACACCCTTGGCAAGGTCCACTGTTACCTTTTCCACTCCCTCGACGGTTGCAAGTCCTTTCTCTACGGCAGCCTTGCAGTGATTGCACATCATGCCGTTAATTTTAAATTCTTTCATGACCTGAGTCTTATTTTTAGTAAGTAAATATGATTTTCTGTACTTGGTGACGAAGCCCACTGCAATCATCACAATGAGCAAAGTGCTGCACGCGATGTTAAACCACGACACATCTTTTACCGCACTGTTCTTCATGCCTTGCGGGATTGCATCGGTGAAGATGGATTGCACGCCTGGCAGATAGTCTATCAGCAAACCGAAACCCATTGCACCCACCACGATTGAGGCGAGGTAGACAGCGGCGGCACGGCGTCCCATGGCACGGCCAACGACAAGCATCGAGGCAACATTGGCTGCCGGCCCAGCCATGAGCAACACAAGCGCGCATCCGGGCGACAATCCCTTGAGCATGAGCGCTGCAGCAATAGGGATGGAACCTGTGGCACACACATACATAGGCACTGCTATCGCAACCACAACAAGCATATTGACCAGATGGTTGCTCGCATAGGTCGTGAAGAAATCATCAGGTACCCACACAGTGATGAGCGTGGCAATGACAAGACCCAGCACAAGGCATTTCCCTATGTTCTGCATCATCTCTACAAGACCATATCGCAGCATCTCCAACACCTTGCCCCAGAATGTAGCGGGCATGGACTCGACAGTGGATTGTTCGGCTGTGCCAGCATCCTCGCCATCGAGCATTCCTCGTTTCTCCAGGCACCCCACAACACTACCGCCCAGCATTGCCGTCACAAGAGCGGCGATGGGGCGCAAGATTGCAAACGGAAGACCCATCATGCTGAAAGTTGCAGCAATGGAGTCAACTCCGGTTTGCGGGGTGGCGATGAGGAACGAAGTGGTTGACGCCCTTGACGCACCGCTGCGACGCAGCGACACGGCTGTGGGCAATACGCCGCACGAGCACAATGGCAGAGGTACGCCTATT
>DCGA01000118.1:3938-9892 GCA_002314465.1 bacterium UBA1790
GAGCCTAATCCCGTGCCCGCAAGATAGCGTGAATATACGGCACCGGGAACAAAGGCATGAAGCACTCCGGCGATGAGAAATCCCAGCACCAGATAGGGCGACATGCCGTTGAGCATCACAAGAAGAGCGTTTATGTATTCCATTTCGCGTGATATACCTGTATTGTGACTGCAAAGATACAACCAATTATGTTAGCATTCATACATAATCATGGCTAATTGTTATATAATTATGAGGTAAAGGCAAAGTTTTACGTTTTCACTTTCTACTTTCGCCATTATTTAGTAATTTTGTAGTTTAAACAATTAAAAGCATAATTATGCCACGCAATAAAGAAGAATTGGGAGGCGTTAGCCTTCTCGGCAACCAAGGGACCAAGTACGATTACGTATACAACCCTGGCATCCTCGAGGCGTTTGACAACAAGCACCCCGAGAACGAGTATGTTGTCACCCTCGACTGTCCTGAGTTCACGTCGCTGTGCCCCGTTACCGGCCAGCCCGACTTCGGTCACATCCTCATCAAGTACATTCCACGCGTTCGCATGGTTGAGAGCAAGAGCCTCAAGCTTTACCTCTTCAGCTTCCGCAACCGCGGTGACTTCCACGAGGATTGCGTCAACATCATCATGAAGGACCTCATCAAACTGATGGATCCCCGATACATTGAAGTGATAGGTCTGTTTAACCCTCGCGGCGGCATCGCTATCAAGCCGTTTGCCAACTATGGCGACAGCGAGCACCAAGAACTCGTAAAACAAAGGCAGCTTGCCTACTTCGACATTTAATTCCCTATGGCTAAAGATGCAGTAATTGTAGTATCGGGCGGCATGGATTCTATCACCATGCTGCATGAATATCACAGCGAAATCGCTATGGCTGTGACCTTCGACTACGGCTCTACTCAGAACCATCGTGAGCAGCAGTATGCACGACTGCACTGCGAGCGCCTGGGCATCAAGCACATCATCATTCCGCTCGATTTCATGAAGAAATACTTCAAGAGCGCACTGCTCGAGAGCGCCGATGCCATTCCCGAAGGCAACTACGACGACGAGAACATGAAGTCGACTGTGGTACCTTTCCGCAACGGCATAATGCTGGCCATTGCATGCGGTATTGCCGAGAGCAACGGACTGAAGCGCGTGATGATTGCTAACCACGCAGGCGACCACACCATTTATCCCGACTGCCGTCCAGCGTTTGTCAATGCGATGAGCAGCGCCATGAGTGCAGGCACCTACGAGAACATCCAGGTCTTTGCACCCTATACAGGCATCAGCAAGACAGACATCGCCCGACACGGTAAAGAGTTAGGACTCAACTACGCCGAGACCTACTCTTGCTACAAAGGAGGAGAAAAACACTGCGGCAAGTGCGGCACATGCAGCGAACGCATCGAGGCTCTGCGCGACGCAGGTATTGACGACCCTACCGTATACGAAGACTAACAACTTAGAACACAGATATCTACATATATGTATTTTGTAAAGAAAACACTTGAGATTTCATCTTGTCACCAGCTCTATCTCGACTATGAGAGCAAGTGCGAGAACCTGCACGGCCACAACTGGATGATTAACATCTACTGCAAGTCTAAAGAGCTCGACAGCAACGGCATGGTTTGCGATTTTACCTATATCAAGCAACTCGTGCACAAGCGTCTCGACCACAAGAACCTCAACGAGGAACTCCAGTTCAATCCTACTGCCGAGAATATTGCTCGCTGGATTGTCGACACTGTGCCCAACTGCTACCGTGCCGAGGTGTGGGAGTCGCGCGACAATATGGCTGCCTACGAAAAAGACGAGGACTAAACGATGTACAAGGTTAACGAGATATTTCACTCGCTGCAAGGCGAGGGATACAACACAGGTACCGCAAGCGTGTTTATCAGGCTTAGCGGATGCAATCTGCGTTGTGCCTTCTGCGACACGCAGCACAACAGCGGCACCATGATGTCGCTGCCGCAGATTGTGGAAGAAGTGATGAAATATCCCGCTGCGCCACTCATTGTAATCACTGGCGGAGAGCCTACACTTCAACTCGACAAGGATCTCATCGAGGGTCTACACCTTACCGGGAAAAAAATCGCAATAGAGACCAATGGAACACGCACCGTTCCTGCAGGCATCGACTGGGTAACCTTGTCGCCCAAGCAGGGATTTGACGGCGGCGATGCACAGCCATGCATTCTCACCGAGTGCGACGAACTCAAGGTGGTATACCTGGGGCAGAATCTCAATCAATACAACCACATCAACGCCACACACCGCTACCTGCAGCCTTGCTATTGCGACGATGAAAAGAAGTGCCAGCAGAGCCTCAAGGATACCGTAGAGGCGGTTCTCGCACACCCCGAGTGGCGTCTGTCGCTGCAAACACACCGCATACTCAACATCCCATAACGATTAACGATGTTACGCAAACTGCTCATATGGTCATCTGCTACGTTGTGCATCATTGCACTACTGCTCGCAGCGGCCGTATGCGCACTCAACACGTCGTCGGTTCAGCATTACATCAAGGACCGTGCCATGCAACTCATTAGCAAGACTTTGGGCTGCAATGTCACTCTCGACGAGGCGGGCATCTCGGTACGCAACGGCTCTATTGCTCTATATGGGCTAAAAATAAACGACCAGGCTGGAAAGCAGATGCTTGTGGTCGACACCCTGTATGCCCGCATGGACCTGTGGAAGGCCTATAAAGAGCGCCATGTAGAGTTGGAAGGCACTAAGTTACACGGTTTTAAAGCCAACCTATACAAGGAGGCTGGCAGCGACCAGACCAACTTCCAGTTTATACTCGATTCAATCGCAGCACATAAGCACAAAGACGAACGTCCCGCCGAGTGCAAAGACAAACTCCACTTTGACATCGACCACGCCGACATCAACCGTGTGGACCTCACATGGCAGGACTTCAACAAAGCAGCAAAACCCACGCAACTACAAGTCGAGAGTTTAAAATATGACGCAAACAGCGAGGGAGAGAAACTCGTGGGCATCAGAGGACTGGCTTTCTGTACCAATAACGGGAAACCTCGCAAGAACACCGGCAAGCCCAATCGCGGTGCATTTGATGCCGGACACCTTAATATATTACTTAACCTTGACATCACAGCACATTGCATCGGCAAAGATTCGACCAAGTTTACCCTGCACAATGCCTGGGGAAAAGATATCGGTTCGGGGCTTGTGCTCGATTCGCTATGCCTTAATGCGTCTGTACACGATGGCGTAGCAACGCTCACAGGCATACACATCAAGAGCAAGCACACACGCCTTGCCATGAACAAGGTTACGCTTAACCTGCCCGACAGCACCCGCTCGTTATCTTACAGCACATCGACGATAACAGGCTCTACAATCCTTAGCGACATCTCACAACCGTTTGCACCGGCGTTGAAGAAATTCACCACACCGCTCATGCTTAGCGTGAATATTACAGGTGATGCCGAGGCAATGCAGTTCCACAACATCAAGGTTCACACCAGTGACCGACGCCTGAATATACACGCAAGCGGACACGTAGCAGGCCTTAAGCACGGCGAGAAGAAAGACATTAGATTTGCCATAGCAAGCATGCACGCCAACAACGGCGTGAAAGAACTCATACTATCGCATTTCCCGGTTAAGCAGTCGATGATGGGTATCATCAAGGCTGCCGGTAACATCACCTATAGCGGACACCTTGTGGTCCCCAAGCAGCATGTGATCATAGGCGGGCACCTCGGTACAAAACTTGGTAATATCAATTTTGATATAAACCTTGATACAAAACAGAAATATTTGACAGGCAAAGCAGGTACCGACAAATTTGCGATAGGCGACCTTGTGGGTTCGCAAGACTTTAAGAACATCGCATTCAATGCCGATTTCAAGTTTAACACAGCAGGTAAAAAGGCTGCAGCTAAGCTTCATCGACACCTGGGCAAACTACCCGTTGGCTACATAAACGGAACAGCATTGGAGGCTACTTATAAGAAGCTAACGCTTCACAACCTTGTGTGGAATATCACAAGCGACGGAGATGTCGCAAAAGGCACTGGAGGAATGACCGGGAAGTTAGCAGATATTATGTGCGAATTCTCGTTCACCGACACAGAATTCCAGCATAGCCTCAAGTGCAAACCCAGCATCAAGTTCCACTCGCTGCTCAAGCATGGAAACAAAGAAGAAAAGCCTAAAGAAAAAACCACCAAGAAAGACAAAAACAAAGACTCTAAGAAAGAACAGACTGAGGAACCCAAGAAAGAGTCCACAAAGAAAAAGTGGCAATTCTGGAAGAAATAAACGCTATGAGAAATTTCTCATAGCGTTATTTTTATGAACATCTCGAACAAGGTCTAAAATCAAGCTTCTTAAGAAAACTCAAAGTAAATTCAAAAGTATCAGCCTCAAAAACACCTGAGTTTTTGTAGTGCTTTTTACCAACGTCATAGTCACTATAAAGCAGTTGACATCTACGTTTTTTATGATAAACATTTCTTTTAATTGAATCCTTATGCAAATTAAAAACATCTAAGAATTCTTCACTTTGTATAAGAAACAATTCCTCAAGTTCATCTCTATCGTATCTAGTAGACCCTTTTTTGCTCAACTGATATGCAATTGACCTCGCTGTCGCATTTGTAACATAAACTACCACATCGTTATTATTCGAGTTTTTAAACTCAATATAATCTTCACGTTCAATTTCTTCAACATCAATAATGTCAAATTCAAAGTCCTCTATATAATCATCATCACATGCAACAACGCCATATGTTTCACCATTAACATTATATCGGTAATAATACAAGTCGTAATTAGCTATTGTTTCATGTGCTTCTTCTAAATCGAGCCAGGGTGTATATCTAACCTTTAACGTGGGAGTAATTATCAACACATAAGGATAATTACTCGGCTTTACTAATGCTAAATTTTCAGTCAGATTATTAAATTCATACTTTGTTCCATCGTTCTCCTCCCATGTTGCTATATCTCCAGAGGAATCATATGAAAAATAATGAAATTTTGAGCCCTTTTTAGGTTTCTGAAAATGAGCGACAAAAGCACCATTACAAGAATATTCTTCATCATGATTCAAATCAGGACACTCAAAAGGATCTACACTAACCAAAGCAACTGGTTCAAAAAAATCATCGATTGATTCTCCTGAGCACGCCAACACGTAAACAGATGCGCCATCATAATAAAAGCGATGTGATACAATATCATAATTATCAAACGCTTCCTCTACTTCTGAAATAGAATCCCATACAGTCATTCTAACATTAAGCCTCGATGTAATAGCCAATACTTTATCATAATAAGGCACCTTTACAAAAGAAAAGTTTTCAAAAGGGGTGTCACACCTAAAAATATCATGGTCGTCGCTACCATCAATATAGTTATCACTCTTTACATCTAGGTATAATTTATGACTATATTCTCCATATACCTTTTTAGAAAATCTTGCATTAATAGTTACTTGTGTTTCCATAATAAATCTTTTATATATAAAGAGAGCAAAAAGTGTGCCATTTTGTCATACATCATAAGATTTTAAAAAAAATAGACAAAAAAACAAATACCGTATAATACAAACTACCAATATAAGAAAAAGAGATAATCAGTTACTTTAGAATGATAGAATTGGATTGTTATAAAGTAACAAGATAAAAAAAGAGATGAAGTTAACAATTCTACAAGAGGTATTATTGATGATGTTCAGGGCCGCAAAAATGGAGCGAATGCAACAAGCGATTTTGTTAGAACTCTAAAACGAAAAGGAACAGCAGCTGCTAATAGAATGGGCCATGGAGATTCATATGCGGGAGAATCGTCTTCCAAAGGAATTGGAGATTATGACGGAGATTGAGTCAATACTACCGGTGACGAGGGAGATAATCTAAACTCTCTCTCCCTCGCGGAGTATAGACAAAAAAAAGAGAGGGCCGCACTTTCG
>DCGA01000006.1 GCA_002314465.1 bacterium UBA1790
CGTCAACTACCTCAACAACCTTGAGGCAGAGCGCAAGGGCACAACTGCCATGGCTACCTACTCAAGGTTGTTGAGGTAGTTGACGTAGTACAGGTGGTCCCAGTTGATTTGACGCATGTCCTCGTCGTTTTGCCAGCGCTCAGTGTAGTACTCGGCGGTTTCGCCATCATAGTAACTGGGCAGGTAGCGGTAGTAGTCGGGACGGGGGTCGGGAGCATTGTACCAGTTGAGTGCTGTAGAAGAGTAGAACGACTTGTGGAAAGCAACGCCGGTGTTAAGGGTTGTGTTAGCGTTGGGAGTCCACAGCCAGTTGAGGATTGCAGTGGGGTCAAACGCGTCAACAACCTTGGCATTGCGCTTTTTGCCGTTCTGGTAACCCCAGTTGGGGTTGTAGAGGTTGCTGCCAGCCAGGTCATAAGCCTCTTGAACAACCGCTGCATTACCGGCGCGGTTGGTGGGAGCGCCAAATGTGGTTAACGCAAGGCTGTGCTGAGGGTTGAACACCTTCTGTACAGCGAAGAAGAGGCCTGCGCTCTTGTAGAACGAACCAGGCACGATACCTTCCTTGGCATAGCGGCCAACGGCTGAGGTGGTGATTGCCCATCCGTCCTTGCTCAGACCGGTGCTGTAGGTGACCATACCACGCCACATGTAGTTGCCGTTGGTGAAAGCCACGCTGCCGCGGAAACCGGGAGCGTAGTCCTTGGCGTAGGTGTTGATGTTGGTCGCGCCGCCCATCTCGCCGAATGCGAAGCTGGTAGCGTCGAGGCCGATACCGGTGCTCTTGCTCTTGAAGGCCTGGTTGAGACCGCCCATCATAGAGTAGTTGAAGCGACCGCGAACGGCGTCGTTGAAGTTGATGCCGTTGATCGATGTAGAAGTGTATTCGCTGTTATAACCGCGGATGCGGAAGCGCATAAGGCTGAAGTCGTAGCTTGCTGCCTTGTAGAAAGGATTGTCATTAGCACCCGACAACAGACCTACAGCCTGGGTGTTACCCTCCTCGTCCTCGAGCTGTGACTCGGTGAGGACGATGTCGCTGTTAGAGTACACGAAATCGTCGTTGCTGTTAAATGACACGGGTTCAATCTTGATAACACCCACGTTATCGATGGTATTGTTCAAGATTTCAACATTTGCCGACCAGTCTTTGTGGTCGGGACTCAAGACGAGAAGCACGTCATGACCGGCTTTGGCCCCCGAGAGTTGGAAATCTCCGTTGGGTCCCGTAACCACTGTGATGCCTTGGTTGTCGAGCAACACAGTGATTCCGGCTACCGGCTGTCCGCTCTTGGCGTCAGTCACTACGCCCTTGAGGCCTGTCTGTGCCCATGCGGGTAGGCATGCCAGGAGCGTAAGTAGCAGAAAGAGTTTAAGTTTCATAAAATTTTGTTATAAGTATTTTGGTTATTATTCTTGAGTAAATCGTTGTGTAAGGTTAATTTACCAATGTTTTTCCTCGTATGTGCGTGCGCGCATTACGTGGAAGAAATACAAAAGTAATTATATTTTTTGGATTTCATAGATTTTTTTGGCTTTTTTTTCATTTGTTTCGGGACAAATCAGTGCAAAGCGCCCCGGGATTTCCCGAGGCGCCTGTATGGATGAGGGTGTATTACTATGCTTAGAACTGGAAGTAGATGAATGCCTGGAGGTCGGCGGTGATGAACTGGTAAACCACGAATACCGTGAGCACGCACAGTCCCACTATCGCCGGCAATGGCAACTTGGCAAAGCAGATGCGGTAGCGGCGTTTCCAGCGGTCGGGCAGCCAGTGGATAATCATGCCCATGAGGATGAGCAGGAACACGTTGTAGTAGGCCGCGCACACACCGGGTATCACGCTCAGGTCCCATGCCGAGCCTATGCGCTCCACCATGTTCTTGGCGGTATTCCACGCAACCTCGTTGGCTGTTGCGGGGTCGAGGTTAGAACCGCTGCGGAAGAACAGGCGGGTGAACGTGATGAAGATGAATGTTTGGGCCACAGCCCATGCGTTGGCAATCCATGCGTAGTCCTTGGTGCCGCCCTTGAGGTAGTAGATGTAGCGCACTGCCGAGCCTGCCACGATGAAGAGCAGCCACACGAGCAGCATGTTGAACACAGCAGCATGGGTGGTAAGGCACAACACCACGAGCAACAGGGTCGTAGCCGCGAGCAAGAGCATGCGGGCGTGCCACTTCATGTCGCGCCAGAAGAGGTACACAATCATACCCACGCCGTTAAGGCCGCCCAATAACATGAAGTTCCACGAGGCTCCATGCCACAATCCGCCCAGCAGCATGGTGATGAAGCGGTTGAGGTTGGCGATAATCTTCTTGCGTTTCTCGGGGTAGAGTCGTGCGGTGGCAATCACTACCGCAGCAACGCCGATGATGGCGCCCGAAGCCCACACGCTGCTGGTGAGAATGAGGGCGATGAGCGAGATGAGTGCTATCCAAAAGTAGGTGCCGAACGACGCCTGGCGGTTACCGCCCAGGGGTATGTACAAGTAGGTCTTGAGCCATGTGCTGAGCGAGATGTGCCACCTCTGCCAGAAGTTGCTGGCGTTGTGCGCCTTGTAGGGTGAGTTGAAGTTGGTGGGTAGGTAGAATCCCATGAGCATTGCGATACCTATGGCAATGTCGGTGTATCCGCTGAAGTCGGCATATACCTGGAGGCTGTAGCCGATGAGCGCCATGAAGTTTTCAAATCCTGTGAACAACAGCGGGTTGTCAAACACGCGGTCGATGAAATTCACTGCAATATAGTCGCTCAGTACAATCTTCTTGATGAGTCCGTTGAGTATCCAGAACACCGCTATGCCGAACTGCATGCGCGACAGGTGGAAGGGCTTGTATAACTGCGGGATGAACTCGCTTGCCCTGACGATGGGACCGGCCACCAGCTGTGGGAAGAAGCTCACGTAGAAGCCGAAGTCGAGGATATTGGTTACAGGCTTAATCTTCTCCTTGTAGACGTCGACCGTGTAACTTATGATCTGGAACGTGAAGAACGATATGCCCACTGGCAGCACAATCTTGTCGACCATGAACTTGCCGTCGCCTGCAAAGAGGTTGCCCACCTCGGCAAAGTAGTCGTGTACAACAAGATGGGTGCCCAGCATGTTGTTGACCATGTCGGTGAAGAAGTAGGCATACTTGAAGTAGCACAGCAGGAACAGGTCGATGGTGATGCTGGCAATGAGCCATGCCTTGCGCCTGAACTGTGTGGAACTTGCCGCTATGCGCTTGGCTATCATGAAGTCGCTGCAAGTGACAAACATGAGGATGAGCACAAAGATTCCGCTGGTCTTGTAGTAGAAGAACAGGCTCACGAAGAACAGGAATGCATTGCGCATATGGGTGCGCTTGGCAATGGGCGCAAACAGGGCGTAGACTATTGCAAAGAACGCCCAGAAGTAGAACTGCGTGAACAGCAGCGGGCTGTTCTCGCTGAACTCAAACACGTGTTTGAAAAACGTCAATATGGCCGTTAATAATTCGCTCATCACTCGTCGTTTTCGATAAAGTCGCTAATAAGCGCGTCAAACATCAGGTCGGCGCAAAGTTCATAGCCCTTGCGGGTGAAGTGTATGCGGTCCTTTGCCATGAGGTCGGCGTTGCGCCACTGGGTAGAACTGCCCATGCCTCCCATCACGCCGAAGCAGTCCCACACGCATCCGCCGTACTCCTTGGCGAGTCCCACAAACGCATCGCGCACACGCACGGCGTTGGTGTTGGGCTGGCCCTTCAGGTAGGAGTCGTTGTTGGTGATGAACAGCATCATCGCGTTGGGGTTGGCCTTGCGCACCTTGTCGAGGATGCGGCGGTATCGCGACTGGAATTTCTCGGGATCAAACTTGTCGTAGGGGATTGCGGCGTCGTTGATGCCTATGCCCAGAATCACAAGGTCGGGTTTAAGGCGCATGAGGTCGCCGTCAAGGCGCTCGCAGCGAAGCCACGATAGGGTAGAGGCGCCGTTGATGCCACTTGAGTAGTAGTTTATTGTTCCTTCCTTGCTGCTCAGTGGCTCGATGCCGCGCAAGATGAACTGCGCTCCTGTGGGGTTGTTGACCACGATTGTAGCGCTGCTCATACTGGGCAGGCGGTCAACAAAGTAGCCGCTTCCGTCGTTCTCGGGCTCCATGGTCCATTCGTGTCCCATGTCGTCGGTAACGGTAATCGTGATAGAGTCGGCGGGTGCCTTGCTCTCGCACACTACCCTCACTGCGTCCATCTTCCACTTGGGGCTGCGCCCGTTGTCCAGATTGACGGTAACGGTGGCGTAGTGGTCGTTGGTCGATGCCGAAATGCCGGTGATGCCCAGGGGCAGACCGGGCTCGGCGGGGATATTGCGCGCGGTACTCCACACGCCTGTGAATGATAGTCGGTGGTCGCTGCCGTAGTTGGTCTTTGCCATTGAGAACGGGAAAAGCATGCCTCGAGTTCCGGTGGTGCCGGTGAGGCGTGCAAAGTTACAGCGCAGGCGATGCGACAAGATATCGGCCTGGACGTGTGAGCCTCCCACGTGCCACACAGTGATGCGGCCCTTGCGGTTGCGCAGCAGTGACTCCAGGCGCTGCTCAAACTTGTCGATATACTTGAACGACCCCGGGAAGATGAGCGCGTTCTTCTCGATGTCGACACACGATGTCGTCAGCGAGTCACGTTCCTCATAGCGCGGAGCATTCTTAGCCAGGGCAGCGCGGTTGCCTGCCATGGCTATGCTTGCTGCCGCCAGTATCATGAGCGCGTCTGTGAATATGCGGGTTGCGTTTCTTGTCATTTTTTGGCTGCTTTTTGGCGGAATGTGTAGTAGTCGTAGTAGAGCATAAGGGTGTTGCCCAGGATTCCGGCCATGCGCTCAGCGCCCTTGGTCGAGAAGTGGATGTAATCGCTGCCGGCCCATCCGTTGTTAACCCAGCTCACCATGCTGCCGTTGCCGCCCATCACGGCATACATGTCCCAATAGGCAACACCTGCCTCGAGGCACATGGCCTTGAGCGCGTCGATGTACATGGGCAGGTTCTTGTAGGTGTGCAGTCCGCCGCCGCCCTTGCGGGTGGCCATGTCGCTGGGACCTATGAAGAGGATGCGGCTGCCGGGAGCCACTTCCTTGAAGAAATCAATCTGGTTATGCAGTTGGGTTGTAACTGCCTCAAGGTTCTTCTCGCTGATGAGGGGAACCACATTACCGCCAAACTGCAAGATGATGAGGGGAACCTTCTCCTGCTTGAAGAAGTCGGCAACCTCTTCCTTGGCAAGCAAGGTGAAGATAGTGCCTGTGCAGCCTCGCATGGGCACGTTGTCGACGGCAACACCCGTGGGCGAGTCGAGCAAGATGCCATAGAGGTGGGCGTGCCCCGAGATGCTAATGCGGGCATTGCTTGCCGAGTCGATGTTAAGCGTGGTAACCGTGAGGCTCTTGTTGGGGGCAACGGTAGCCTTTACATCGCCGCAGTTCACGGTTAGGTTGCCGTTGTTGTTGCCGCTCACCACCTTCACGCGGCTATAGCCGTGCACGCGGGTGTAGTGGTCTTTCTCCTTCTCGCTGGCGCGGGCGGTGACGGTCACAGTGCCTCCGTCGAGGTAGGCGGTGGTGGCAAACGGGCCTCCCTTGCGGCTGCGGGGCTTTGTCTCGTCGCTGAAACTATACTGGATTCCCTGCCTC
>DCGA01000008.1:0-3903 GCA_002314465.1 bacterium UBA1790
TCCCGAACCCCATATAGTGTGGCACAGGAAGTCCTCGTTGCTGCTACGGTCGTCAAGGTACTGTATCTGATAAGAGATGACATAGGTCTGCTTACCATCTACATACGAACTAGCCGAACCAATCTTGATTATAGTGTTTTCGGCCGCACTATCGTCCTCGTCAACACTATAGTTGAAGCCTTCTACCTTTACATTTTTAATGATATTCTTGTAGATCTTTTCCTCCCTGGTTCCGTCGGGGTTTTCAAAGCCGTAGAAAAAGCGCGAGGGAATGTACTTGTAGATACCGTGACGCGACTCGAAGAATTCCACGTCGAGCGTCTCGGTAACATCCCAAGTGCTGTTTTCGTGCACCACTGCATCGATGTTGACATGCCTCAGGGTAAATCCGCCCAGGTCGGCACGAGCCCACGCCGAGGTAAGAGCAACAAGAAGCAGCAGTGTAAAAAGTCGTTTCATAATTGACTAAACTGTCAACGGGTTAATTAATTGAACAGTTCGCCCACGTTAACGTTCTTACGATCAGCCTCTTCAACCTCAAAGTAAGGCATCTTGGTGAAGCCAAACATATTTGCGAAGATATTGCCGGGGAATGTGAGTACACGGTTGTTCTGCTCACGTACAGAACCGTTGTAGTAGCGGCGGCTCTTCTCGATATCACCTTCGATAGCAACGAGTTCGTTCTGCAGCTGCATGAAGTTCTGGTTAGCCTTCAAGTCGGGATAAGCCTCAAGGCGTACCATGATGTTTTTAAGATTGGCTGTGATTTGCTTCTCCTGCTCAAGGCGCTCGGCGAGAGGAGCAGTCTCGTTGCGGGCCTGAATCACCTTCTCAAGAGTCTCGGCCTCGTGCTTAGCATACTGCTTAACGGTTGCAACAAGATTGGGGATCATGTCGGCACGCTTCTTCATGAAAACGTCCATTGTAGAGAATGCCTCTTCTACGTTGTTCTTACCTCTTACCAAGCCATTGTACAGACCGATACATACAAATGCGAGTACAACCAGCACTGCAATTACAATTCCAATTACCATTTTAGTTAAATTTTTAGTGGTTTATAATTATTTAAATTGATTCTCAATTTACAAAGTTAATGTTTTTTATTAAAAAAAGCACGCAAATTGCTTGTTTTTTTACAAACGCTGCAATTTGCGTGCCAATTTATATCGTTGTGACTCGTGTTACCTGCCCGAATAGGCAATGCCGAAGCCCACGAGGCGGTCGTAGCGCTCACCCATGGGACGGTCATACACCTTTATTGCATACCGGTTAATGGTCTGGTACTTATCGCCTTCGATTCTCGAAGTGGTTCCCATTGTCGTGCCATCGGGAACCCACAGGTACTGGTAGTTGTAAGCGCCCTGCTTGAGAAGCAAGTCGTTGACATACAATCCGCTTGATGCATCGTATTTCATCTCGGTAACCTGAGCGGGAAGCCCTTGAGTGAACTCGCCGTTGAGGTGCAGTTTGCCGCCACGCATGGGACCTCCGGCGTCGAGCACGAAGTGGGTCACGCAATAGTCGGCCTCGGTGGCGCTGTTATCAGTCTCGCTGTTACGCACGGTAAAATGGCCATATTGGGTTTGGTCGTAGAAATACTGTGACTGAAAGCGGGGTTCGTCAACGGGAAGCGTCGCGTGATAGTAAGGCTCGAAATAACTCATGGTCACGTTACCCAGATTATACCCCTTCGGGTTAACGGTCTCGATGCGACGGTACTCATTGCCCGCGGGGAAGATGAGCTGGGCGTTGTGGTCATATACCGATTTGCCCATCTCTACAATCATAGGACGCTTGATATAACGGTCATCATCGGTGCGCGTATTCTGGTTAACCACCAGCGTAATCTCGTTATAGGGATCCTTTATGGTTCCTACCTTATATCCCAGTTCCACAGCCACTTGCTGATGCTCGCCGTTATAGTCAACATCGGTATTTGACGATGCTGTTGCCATAACATCAACGAGGTGTTCGCACAACGAAAAACGGGTTTGGAACAACACCTTGTCGGGGTCGTCCTGCTCGTAGACGGTGAGCAGATAATTGCCGCTCTTAGTGATTTCGAAGTCCTCGTTGGGCAGCGAGAATTCATAGTGGCAATACTGCACAAAGGTGGCCTGGCTATGCCCGCACTCGGTGATGTCGGCATAGTTGAATCCGTTGACATACTCACTCTCGACCAGCGCCGATGGCTGCCAGTCGGCATTGCAATGGGTGACACTGTAACGCAGATAGTGCTCGTCGTAGTCCATGTAGTCAAACTCCACCCCTATCCCATCGCCTGTGCCCATCACTGCGACAGGAGGCATATAGGCATTGCTCAACGGGGCAACCTTTAGGGTGCGCACATTTGCATCAAAAATATGCGTACGGGTGTCGCGCTGTTGTGCCGACGCCAAAGTTGTCAACAACAGACAAGCGGATGCCAATATAAAAATGCGGTTCATTATGTTCGTTTTATATATAGTTGTGCGCAAAGATAATAATTTTTGTGTATATTTGCATATAAAATATGTTATTATGCTCAAAACGCTATATCGGCAGGTAGGTCGCTACAAGACAGCGGCACTGCTCACACCCACCTTCATCATGCTCGAGGTAATACTCGACGTGCTAATTCCCTATGTCACGGCTTCGCTCATCGACAAGGGAATCAACGCCGGCGACCTTGCCAACGTTTACCTGTATGGCGCCATCATGCTGGGAATGGCGCTGCTCAGTCTCGTGCTCGGCATTACAGCCGGCCGTTTCTCGGCCTATGCCTCGGCAGGCTTTGCCAGTAACATACGCAAGGCCATGTACCGCAACATCCAGCGATTCGCATTCAGCGACATCCACAAGTTTTCGACAGGCGGACTCGTGACGCGCATGACTACTGATGTAACCAACCTGCAAAATGCGTTCCAGATGTTGCTTCGCATCTCGGTAAGGGCTCCGCTCAACATGGTGTCGAGCATCGTGATGTGTTTTGTCATAAGCGGACAAATGAGCCTTGTTTTCATAGTACCAGCTGTATTCCTATCGGTAACACTTGCACTCATTATTCGTTCCGTTTCAAAGGTGTTTGAAAAAGTTTTCAAGCAGTATGACGCGCTCAACACACGCGTCCAGGAAAACGTATCGGCGATGCGCGTGGTCAAGGCATTTGTGCGCGAGGAATATGAAAACCAGCGATTCGTTCTCGCCGCTACCTACCTCAAGCAACTCGAAGTGAAAGCCGAGCGCCTCATGGCTCTCACAAGTCCCGTGATGAACACTGTGGTATATGGCTGCATCATAGCATTGTCTTGGTTCGGCGCACAATTTGTCGTTTCGGGACAACTTACTACCGGTCAGCTCACCTCACTGTTTACCTATGTAATGACGATATTCATGTCGCTCATGATGCTCAGCATGATATTCGTTCATATCACCATGAGTGCTGCCAGCGGACGCCGCGTTGCCGAAATCATCGACGAGGAACCCGACATCACCAATCCCGAGAATGCCGATACCGAAATCACCGACGGCCGCATCGATTTTGACAAAGTGAGTTTCGCCTACAAGGGCGGAAGCGGTGAATATGCCCTTCATGGCATAGACCTGCACATTGCCAGCGGCCAGACAGTGGGCATCATAGGTGGTACCGGCAGCGGAAAGTCAAGTCTGATAAACCTGCTGAGCCGCCTCTACGACACTTCGCGCGGGTGTGTGAGTATAGGTGGCAAGGATGTGCGAACCCTTGACCTAACGGCCCTGCGCAACAATGTGGCCGTAGTGCTGCAAAAGAACGTGTTGTTCTCGGGCACCATACTCGACAACTTGCGGTGGGGCAACGAGCATGCCACCCTGGACGAGTGCCGCGAGGCGTGCCGCATAGCCTGTGCCAATGAGTTCATAGAACAGATGCCCGAAGGCTATGAC
>DCGA01000008.1:3945-6757 GCA_002314465.1 bacterium UBA1790
ACGTGTCGGGCGGACAGCGGCAGCGACTGTGCATAGCGCGTGCACAACTCAAGAAACCACGCGTGATAGTGCTCGACGACTCGACGAGCGCCTGCGACAACGACACCGACCGCAGCATACGCCAGGCATTTGCCAAGTATCTCCCCGATGTGACAAAGATTATCATTAGCCAGCGCATAAGCAGTCTGCAGGACTGCGAGCGCATCCTTGTGCTGAACAACGGCCGCATGAGCGGATGGGATACCCACGAGAACCTGCTCAAAGACAACCAGATATACAAGGAGATATACGCCCTGCAGAATGAAAGCGGCGGCGACTTTGACGCGCCAAAGGCGAGAAAGGAGGGAGCAAAATGAAACCCACCAACCGCAAAGGCATATTGATGAGACTGCTGCGCATGGTGCTGGCACAATACAAGTGGTCGTGCCTCGCAGTGATGGCGTGCATCGTCATCACCTCGGTTACTACGCTCGCCTCTACCCTATTCACGCGTACACTTATCGACGACTATATAGTACCGCTAACCCAGAGCGACAATCCCCAGTACGGACCACTTGCCCACACGCTGAAGTTGCTGTCGCTCATACTCCTTGTAGGCGTCATTTGTTCGTATCTGCATAGCCGTCTGATGATTAACGTGACACAAGGCACACTGCTGGGGCTGCGCAAGCGCATGTTCAAGCACATGCAGTCGCTGCCTGTCGCCTACTTCGACACCCATCCCCACGGCAATATCATGTCGCGATACACCAATGATGTAGACACCCTGATACAACTCATTGACCGCAGCGTACCCGAGGTGTTCAGTTCGCTCATCACGCTCACCGTGACCTTCATAAGCATGATAATGCTCAACGTGCCGCTCACCATTGTAGCGCTTGTAATGGCACTCGTAATGGCCGTATCGACAACAAAACTGGGCAAGCGCTCGCGCAAACACTTCAAGGACCAGCAGCAGAAACTTGCCGAGGTGAACGGCTTCATCGAGGAAATGATGACAGGCCAGAAAGTCGTGAAGGTATTCTGCCACGAGGAGAAGGCAATCGAAGAATTTGAAAAAATCAACGAGCAACTGCGCGACAGCACATATAACGCCAACCGCATTGCCAACATCGTGATGCCCGTGAACGGCAACCTGGGCCAACTGAGTTATGTGCTCATAGGCGTTGTGGGAGCCACTCTGGTGCTGAGCGCACACGTGGACCTGTCATTAGGTACATTGGTGGCATTCCTAACACTCAACAAGAGTTTCTCACGCCCCATCGCCAACGTGAGCCAGCAAATCAACAGCGTGCTCAATGCAGCCGTGGGAGCCGAACGCGTGTATGAACTACTTGACGAAGAGCCGGAGCAAGACAACGGCACAGTGGAACTGGTAA
The DNA here is from genome assembly GCA_002314465.1 of bacterium UBA1790. Taxonomy (GTDB): domain Bacteria; phylum Bacteroidota; class Bacteroidia; order Bacteroidales; family Muribaculaceae; genus Sodaliphilus. Next base: position 5,325 of record DCGA01000008.1, read on the forward strand.
ACGCAGTCCAAGACGATGAAGAGACCCTGCTGCTGCCGGTAATACAACGCACCGGCCTGTGGGCTTGGCGCATCCCCGCCCCGCCGGGAGGCAAACCCAAGTTTGTGCGCGTAGACGGCGGCATAGAGTTCAGAAACGTAGACTTCGGCTACACACCCGAGAAACGCGTACTCAAAAACATCGACATCAATGCGATGCCCGACCAGAAGATAGCCTTCGTGGGAGGAACTGGTGCCGGCAAGACAACCATCACCAACCTCATCAACCGCTTCTATGAACTGCAGGCGGGCAGCATCACCTGCGACGGCATAGACATCGCAAGCATCAAGAAACCCTGCCTGCGCCGCTCACTGGGTATGGTACTCCAGGAGACGCACCTATTCACAGGCACAGTGCTCGACAACATACGATACGGTCGACTCGATGCTACCGACCAAGACTGCATAGAAGCTGCAAAGTTGGCAAATGCCGACAACTTCATACGCCGCCTTAGCAACGGCTACAATACAGTGCTCACTGCAGGCGGCAGTATGCTCAGTCAGGGCGAGCGCCAGTTGCTTGCCATTGCCCGTGCAGCCGTTGCCGACCTGCCCGTACTCATCCTCGACGAAGCGACTTCATCGATTGACACCCGCACCGAAACCCTTGTGCAGCGCGGTATGGACTCGCTGATGAAAGGCCGCACCACATTTGTGATTGCACACAGGCTGTCGACAGTGCGCAACGCCGACTGCATCATTGTGCTCGACCACGGCGAAATCATAGAGCGAGGCACACACGACGAACTCATGGCACTGCAAGGCAAATACTACCACCTGTACACCGGGCACGATATCGCATGACAGCCATAAAAGCAGGTTTATTATAAATATAATAACTATTTTTCGGATTTTTCTTTGTGCACCTATATATATTTCTTAACTTTGCACGATAGAATAAATCTTACAAACTAAAACTGACTATGAATAAAATTGTTGCCAAAGAGCAATTTTCAACCAATGTCACCAAGCTGGTTGTTGAAGCGCCCCTTATCGCTAAGGCACGCCGCGCCGGCCATTTCGTGATTGTTCGCTGCGGTGAAGACGGCGAACGCATTCCTTTAACAATTGCCGACAGCGATCCCGTTGCCGGAACAATTACACTCGTTATCCAGGCTGTGGGCGATTCTACCCGCAAAATCACATCGCTCGAACCGGGCGACATGCTCACCGACGTAGTGGGTCCCCTGGGCCAGGCCACCAAGATTGAGAAGTACGGCACAGTGCTGTGCTGCGGCGGCGGTGTGGGCGTAGCTCCCCTGCTCCCCATCATCCGCGCGATGAAAGAGGCCGGCAACCGCGTTGTCAGCGTCCTGGCAGGTCGTAGCAAAGACCTCATCATCCTTGAGGACGAAGTGCGTGCATCGAGCGACGAGGTAATCATCATGACCGATG
>DCGA01000136.1 GCA_002314465.1 bacterium UBA1790
TGGCCAACTGAGCTAAAGAGGCGTTGAATAGGCAGAATGCTAAAAACATTTTGCTATTGCGGGTGCAAAGTTACGCATATTTTTTGATTCACCAAACATTTCCATGCTTTTTTTTCAAAAAAACTTGCCCGCACTGTGCAGATTTTCATTTTGCTTTGCTTTGCGCTTGCGTGCGGGTTGGCATGCTTTGCCCTGCCCTTGGAGTGAAAAAGCCGTGCGGCTGGCATCGGGCCGGCCGCACGGCGATTTAACCCTTGACGGGAGTGTTTCTTATTTGTCTTTCTTTGACTTCTCGAGCTGGCGCTTAAGGGCGTCAACGCAGTTGTCAATTGCTTCTTCAAATGTGTCGGCAACCTTAGATGCAAACAGGTCGTCGTGCTGCGGAACGATAAGCTTTACCGATGCCTCTTTGTTCATGGCTGTCTCGGGCTTAACGACCTTGAGGGTAACCTCAACAGAGTCGATCTCCTCGTTGTGCTTACTCAACTTCTCAACTTTCTTGTTGATGAACTGCTCCAGTTTCTCGGCAGCGTCAAAGTGGATTGAATTGATAGTTACGTTCATATTATTCTCCTTTCTTTTGTGCCCTTGGGTGGGCGTGTTTATAGTTGTCTTTAAGTTGGTTAAAAGTTATGTGGGTGTAGAGCTGCGTCGTGGCGAGCGACTCGTGGCCCAGTATTTCCTTCACGCTCTCAAGGCCGGCGCCCGAGTTGAGCATGACGCTGGCAAATGTGTGTCGCAGCACGTGGGGACTCATCTTGCTGCTTCCGCCCACGCTTGCCAGGTTGTCGTGGACTATGTTGTAGACAAGCGAGGGATAGAGCTTGCCGCCGCTGGGGCGGGTGAAGAACTCATCGTCGGTGATGCCATGCTCGCTGCGCAGACTGCGGTAAAGCGTTATCCATTGCGCCAGTTCGTGCCCAAAGGGGATTACCCTGTCCTTGTCGCGCTTACCGTGTACCCTCAGTTCGCCTTTATGCGTGTCGATGTTGGCATCAAGCAGTCCTATGAGTTCGGCGCGTCTCATGCCGGTTTCATACAGCATCATCATCACCAGTCGGTCGCGCACTGCGGTGAAGTCGGTGGTGTCTATCTCGCCGTTGAGCAGTTCGTCCATGTTCTGCTGCCTCACGTGGGCGGGTAGCGGTCGCGGTGTGCGTGCCAGTTCCACATCGGCGGCGGGATTCTCGTCCACGATGCCGCGTTTCATCAGGTAGCGGTACAGCGCTCTCACGCTTTGCACCTTGCGCCTCAGTGTGCGCGCGCTGTCGCCGGCATCGGCTCGCTGCACCATCCACAGCCTTATGTCGGCCACGGTCACGCTTGCCAGGTCCACATCGGCTTCGTCCTTAGCCAGCGATTCGCACCACTGCTTCAGGTCGTTGCGGTAGGCTGCGACTGTGAGCGGCGAGTAGTTGAGCTCGTGGCTCAGGTACTGCATGAATTGCTCTATTGTGGTGTGCATAGTCATGTTGTTAGCGACAGTGTATCACATTTGTGCTTGTCTCGATAGCGAATTTACACATTTTTCTGCCATTCACCAAATGTTTTTGCCATTTTTTGCAAAAAAACACACCATTACACATAATATATATACGCACGCGCGTAGATATCAGTGTAAGGAGAACCATTAGTAATGTGTGACGGGAGAATGGGCGGTTCAATTAACCGCTGGCACAGAAACGTGAACTGGAAAATCAGTTTATGCCGAAATCTTCCTTGATGATGGGTGTAAACTTCTCGGCTCCCTGTCGCGACAGGTGGCTGGCGTCGTGGAAGTCCACACCCTGGAAACGCGGGTCGGTCATGTAGTCGTGGTACTCGGCACCACATTCGTTCACATATTTAGCCGCTATCTTGTGCATCACGTCATAGTGCTTCTGGTCGTATTTCTTTACGTAACCTTCCCACATTGGGGTAGTGAGCAGCACGAGCCTTATGCCGCGATCCTTGCACATCTGGGCTATCTTGTCGAGGTACTGTGTGTTATATTCTATTGCGTTAGAGTCTTTGTGGCGGTTGAATGTGGTATTGGCGTTGCGATTCATGTACTCGTCGTTGAAGAATGTCGGGGTGGTGAAATCGCTGCCAAATCCCGTGCTGTCGCAGTCTACCTGGGCATTTCCCGTGAGGAGATGGGCAAGTGCCGGCCCTAACTTGAGGTTGAAGGCGGCAATGTTGCTTACCTCAAAACTGTACTTGGGGTTATAGTCGTGCTTGGGATAGCCCATGTATATGTGGTAGTAGGTGCAGCGGTGCCATTCCGAGCCTTCTTCGAGTTCGGGGTCAAACACGTTGCTCTCGTCCACGGGCATTATCACGGTCTTGAGGTCGGGGCAACGGTCAATGTATTTCTCACGCAACCAGCAGTCATATTCGGGGTGTTGTGTCACGTTGGCAAGACTGAACACGCTGTCGCCCAGCATGGTGGGGATGATGGCGTAATAGGTGTGGGAGCCGCCTAAAATCAGTGTCTTTACTTTGGATGCATTGGCATCCATCCATTCCGACTTGAAGCGATAACTGTTGGGAAAATGACGCACCACGGCCTCCGATAGCACAAGTATGGTGGCTATCAGCGCGAGGAATATGGCGGTATTTTTGAGATATCGTTTCATTGTCGTTTAGAATTGGAAGTAAATGAAGTCTTGCTGTGCGCTTTGGCAGAAGATGATGGCGAGAGTTAGTCCCACATAGAGTGTCCAGCGAGCCCATTGGTAACGCATCAGGCCGTGTCCGGCCAGTTCAAGCACATGTGTATTGTTGCGCTTTACCCATTCGATGGCAAGCAGCAGGCAGCACAGTGCCAGCACCTTGATGCCTATAAGGTCGTTTGTGGCAAATGTCGCCGGATTGAACATCTGCTTGTAAAAGTGCACGGCATCGCCCATGCTCTGTGCCCTGAACATGACGCGGCACAGCGTTACAAGGGCAAATGTACCGGTCATCATTGCTACTTCCTTGATTGATGGCAGCAATCGGTTCCAACCCACATTGTGCTCATACTTGGTCTTGATGCCGGTGAGCACAAAGAAACTGCACATCAATCCGTGGGCGCATCCGTAGCACACGAAGCTCCAGTCGGGGCCATGCCACAATCCGCTCAGCACAAACACGAAGATGGTGTTGAAACAGCACCGCAGTTTAGAGCAGCGGCTTCCGCCCAGTGGGAAGTACACGAAGTCGCGGAACCACGACAGCAGCGTGATGTGCCAGCGGCGCCAGAACTCGGGAATGTTGCGCGAGAAATACGGGTAGTTAAAGTTCATGCGCAGCTTGAAGCCGAACAACTTGGCACAACCCACAGCGATATCGCAGTAGCCCGAGAAGTCGCAGTATACCTGGAACGAGAACAGCACCATGACCAGCATCAGGTTAAGCCCCGATGTTGTATCTACTTGGTTCCAAGTGCTGTTGACGATGGGAGCACAACTGTCGGCAATGACCACCTTCTTGAACATACCCCACAGCATCTGGCGGCTGCCGTCTACTGCACGGGCGTAGTCAAATGTGCGCTGCTTCCTGAACTGCGGCAGCATGTCGCTCGCCTTCTCGATGGGGCCGGCAACAAGCTGGGGGAAGAAACTGATGAATGCAAAGAACTCTACCGGATTGCGCGAAGCCTCAACCTTCTTCTTGTACACGTCCACACAGTAGCCTATGGCCTGGAAGGTGTAGAACGAGATACCCACAGGCAGAATGATGTTGGCCGTGGGCCAGTCGACCTGTGTGCCTAAGTTGCGCAGCAGCACGTCAAGGTTGTCGATAAAGAAGTTGTAATACTTGAACACGCCCAGTATGGCAAGGTTTATCACCACATTGTCGGCAGTGATGCCTTTCTGCATGCGGCGGTTGCCCTCGTGTTTCTCAATAAGGATTCCGCCGGTGTAGCAGCACACGCTGGTGAATGCCATGAGCAGCAAGAAACGCCAGTCCCACCAGCCGTAGAATACG
>DCGA01000007.1:0-10737 GCA_002314465.1 bacterium UBA1790
GCTTGAGCGCCTCGGGCTGTGAGTTTACAAAATTGTCAACAACCACTACCGAGTGACCGGCATTGTCTAATTCAATAATAGTGTGGCTTCCGATAAAGCCTGCACCACCTGTAAGCAGAATATTCATCTTAAGTATTTAAATGTATGTTTATCTTTCCAATCTGTATGTGCAAAACACAAGCGTTAAGCACATACCCAAATTGCCAATGGCAAAACGCCAACGGCAACGATTATGCAAATTTACGCCTACTTTTTGTTATGTACAAGAAATTGAGGCGTTTTTTGCCGTGCACAAGCGTTTTATGCAAAGAAAAACCCAGAGCCACACGGTAGTGATTCCGGGTTTGTCTTCAGTACCCTAGCCGAGAATCGAACTCGGATCTACGCTTTAGGAGAGCGCTATTCTATCCATTGAACTACTGGGGCAACTTTACGAGGTGCAAAGTTAATACATTTCTGCAACTTGACCAAGTGGGCAGACATTTTTCTTAAGGAGCAACGCGAATGAAGCGCGCATCGTTGTAGTCGTGGATGAGGGCCGAGCGCTGGGCGAAATGCCTGCACAAGTCAATGGCAACTCTCTGCAGGGTCTCACTGGAGACACCAACCATCTCAATCAAGTAACTCTTCTCGTTGTAGCGCTTACCCTCGGGGCTGAGGTAATGGCCGTCACGACAGGTAACCGACCAGCCCTTGACCGCATGACCTAAGCATATAGCCGAAAGGCGGCGGTGCATGACGATGCGGTTGTGCAACGTGCGAGCGCGTGCGAGTACGTCATTAATTAAACTATGGCGCGAAACACGCACAGCATTCACGGTGAGCGAAAAAGAGACACTGCCCCCATGCTGGCATGCAGTAGATTCCCAGATGACTTGCATAAGATAGTTTTTTATTGGTTAAACAATCACATCGTTGGACCACCGTGGCACGGCACAAGACGGTGCGGGCTCGGTTGGCGGCTCCGGCTGCGGAGCACTCTATCCATGCATTTACTGGTACAAAGGTAGTATATTTCTGCAACTTGACCAAGTCTACAGCCATCATGAATTTTATTTTCTCTATATGGCACCCTTTACCGTCCTTAATAGGGGACGTCTCACGCCATCGCATGAAGCATAAAGAATAGTTCATAAAACACCTCATATTAGTTGCATATATTAATAATTGTTACTACTTTTGCAACAAACAAGCGCTTTTTATCGTAATGTTGCACATATTGTTTTAAGGAAATTTACACTAAATTCATGAGGAAATTACTCTTTATAATATTGTGTATTTTGGGGTTCGTGGGTCAGGTCCATGCGGTACCAGCCCATTGGCAACACATTGTTTATACCCAGAGCGACGGCAGCACGGTGACTCTGCAACTCCATGGTGATGAATTCCTTAGTTTTACTACGACAGTCGACGGCTATACCGTTGTGAGAACTGATAACGGTGATTACACCTATGCCACAACTGGCAACAACGGGCAACTGGTGTCGACAGGAGTTACAGCACACGATGCCAACAGCCGAAATTCACAAGAAGTCGCACTCCTTGAGCAAACACAAGCAATGCTTAGACCCGCAATGACCACACAACAAAAGGAGATGCGCAAGGGATATGAAGCGCTCATCTCCACACCTTATTTTACCTCGACGGCAAGCGAACCAAAGAAACTGTTTGGCGACAACGCACGCCACATGAAGAAGGGTCTTGTGATACTTGTGGAATTTACCGACGCCAAGTTCTCGCGCACCGATGCCAACAGTTTTTACAGCCGGGCAGTTAACGAAGTGGGATACAACGGCTACATCACACAAGGTCCTAATCCTCAGACGGTAACCTGTACGGGCAGCATACGCGACTACTTTGCCGACAACTCGGCCGGGCAATTCACCCCCGAATTTGATGTAGTGGGCCCCATCACCATCAATCACTCGTGTTATGCAGGCAGGGACTCGGCTAACTATTTTCCTGCATACGAAATACTTCCCGCCATTGACAACCAGGTGGATTTCTCGCAATATGATGCTGACAACGATGGAAAAGTGGATATGTTCTACATTATCTATGCGGGCAAGGGCAGCAACTTTGTGGGGAACAATTCAGGCTATGTGTGGCCCTTTGCCAGCCAGATATCCTCGATGCTCACATTAGACGGCAAAAAATTCGGGCGATATGCTTGTGGAGTTGAGATATTCGGTTGGGAACAAACTCCATCATCACTGGTAATCGACGGCATAGGCACTATGGTACACGAGTTCTCCCATGTACTGTCGCTTCCCGACCTGTATGACACGAACTATGAAAACGGAGGTCAAAGCCTTGACCCTCAACGGTGGAGCGTAATGGCGGGGGGATCTTACCTTAACAACTCGCGCACACCAGCCGGCTACGGCATCTACGAGCGATATGCGTCGGGGGTTCTCATGCCCGTGACGATAAATGCGGAACAATCGTTCACCATGGGTTCAATGCAATCGCAAAACAAAGGTTACAGAATAAGTGCAGCAGTCCCCAACGAGTTTTTCCTGCTCGAGAACCGCCAAAAGGAAAAATGGGACGAGTACCTCCCCGGGCATGGAATGCTTGTGTGGCATGTAGACTCGACCAACAAGGCGTATTGGGAGTCAAACATCATCAATGTCAATCCCAACCACAATTACATGCACCTGGAGCGTGCCAACGGTCGCACCACAGCCGACAGCGGTCTGGATAACGACAGCGACCCGTTCCCCGGCAGCGACAATGTAACCGAGATTACCAACGAGACAACACCTAACCTGATGTCGTTCTACAATGCGCCCACGAGCGTAACTGTTCATAACATCGCCGAGAACAACGGCATTATTTCGTTCACGACACAGGTATCCCCAGAGACTTACCTCATCGAGGACTTTGAGGCAATTACCCCCTTTGCCGCCAACGCTACCGGGGTGAAGGGAGTGTTCACCGATTGGGATTTCACCAACTGCTATGTGATTGCCCCCGCCGACACAGTGGGTTTCATGGGCTCCCATGCAGTGGGAATCAAGCGCAACGCCGTGCTCACCACATCGGTTATCGAAGACGAGGTGGTGTCTTTGTCATTTGACTTCTATAATGCGGGGACGAGCAACATCACACTGCGTACAAGTATCTCAACCGATAACGGCGCGACATGGAAAGTCCTTACCGAATCTAACGGTGGCACCAACACAGTGGTCGCCAGCAAGAAACAGATTACGGCCAACTATGTGACAGGCAGTGTGAGCAATGCCATGTACCGCATACAGAACTACTCGGGAGGTTCCAACTCTACCCTGTCGTTGGTTGACAACGTGACGCTGCTCATCAACAACAAGATCCCTGAGACGCTTATGGGCGATGTAAACGGTGACGGCACAATCGATGTAGCCGATGTGAACGCCATCATCGACATTATCCTCAATAGTCTTCCCCTTGAAGCCGTAGCCGACATGAACGGTGACGGCGTGATAGACGTAGCCGATGTGGCGGCAGTAATTGATATCATTTTACAATAATAAATATTAATCATTAAAAAGAGTTCACTATGAAGAAATCGTTTACTATGTTTGCTGCGACAATGATGTGTGCAGCGACATTCCAGGCAAGTGCCTTCCAGGGCACAGGTACGGCAGACGACCCCTACCAGGTATCAACACCAGCCGATTTTGCCGAGATGGCAGCCGGTGTTACAACCGACGGTTATGCCGACAAGTACTTTGAAATGACACGCGACATCGACTTTGCTGGCGCTACATTCACCCAGATTGGTACTTACAGCAGTTCAGCCCCGATAGCTTTCATGGGCAACTTCAATGGCAACCACCACAAGATTTCAAACCTCACAGTCAATGGCAACGGTGTGTTCGGTATGCTGGCAAACAACACCGTAAAGGACATTGAGTTTGATGCAACTTGTTCACTCTCGGCAAGTTCCGACAATGCCGGTATGCTTGCCGGTTACATCCAGTACAGCACAGTGAGCGGCATCAAGAGCCAGGCATCGGTAACCTCTACCAATGCATATGTAGGCGGCATCGTTGGCCGCACAACTGCCAATGACCAGCAGTACACAGCCATTCGCAACTGTGAGATTTCGGGCGCAACCGTTAGCGGTACCAAGTATGTAGGCGGTATCGTGGGTAATGCCAATGCTGCAGCCACCGAGAAATATGTTGCAATGGAAGTTACCGGTTGTAAGGTAGCCAGCGATGTTGTGGTATCGTGCAGCGACGCAAGCAGCGGCGGTTGCGGCGGTGTTGTAGGTATGGGGCGCTATGCGGCCGTTAAGGACTGCGAGTTTGCCGGCACAGTAAACGGCACAGTATATGTAGGCGGCATGGTAGGTTACAACCTGCTGGGCGCATGCTACTGCTCAAACGACGTTGTTACCAACACTGCTGTCATCAATGCAACATCTACATCGATTACATCAGCTTCTGTAGGCGGAATCATGGGTTGCGCTAACGGCGACGCTAACTACGGCACTATCATTGAGAATTGCAAGGTTTATGGCAAAATCGCTGCCACTAAGAACGTTGCCGGTGGTATAATGGGTAGCTACACACTGGGTAAGAACCTCCAGATTACCAACTGCGAATTTGCAGGAGAGGTCACCGCTAACCAGACTGCAGGCGGTATATCGGGTACAATATGCGCAGGCACAAGCATCGAGAACTGCGTGAGCAACGGTAAGGTTTCGGTAAACACCTACGGCGCCGGAGGTATCAACGGCACCACCTCGGGAACTCCCACAGCAACTACCCCCATCACCATCAAGGGCTGCGTTAACCACTCAACCGTTACTGCAGGCACATACCAGGCAGCAGGTATCAGCGCATCAACAACCAGCTACACTACTATCGAAGGCTGCTATAACACCGGTACCATCACCGCCAACCAGACCAACACAGTTGGTAGCGGCCATGCTGCAGGTATCGTTGCCAATGCATCAATCCTGAGCTCATACAACAACATCAGCGTTATCGACTGCTTCAACGTGGGTACCATCACCAGCAGTGCAAAGTATGCAGCAGGTATCGTGGCCTACAGCGCCGGCGCCATCAGCATCACCGGTTGCTACAATCGTGGCGAGGTAACCTCTGCTACCTATGCAGGCGGCATCGCGGCACAACTCACATCGGCATCTTCGACAGTTGACTACTGCTACAATGCAGGTCCCGTGGCTGCTACAACACCCGACTATGCAGGCAACATTACGGGCGGTACCGGTGCTGCTGTGGTAAGCAACAGCGTTTACCTTGACATCCTCCCCGCATGCACCAAGGACAACGCCAACAATGCAGTCTCAGTAGAAGGCCTCACCAATGCAAATATGGGCGACGACTATGAATCGGTAGGTAGTTACTGCTTCCCCGTTATCTACTCGATGACCGAAGAAGATGCAGCCCTTGCCAACGCAGCCGCTGTGGTTCCCGCCGGTGAAGGCGAGACCCTCGACAACATCACCACCAACTCAATCCACGTTGGTACATGTGATGGCGAGGTGAGCTGGAGCAGCAACACCGGTGACTTCGTTGTAGAAGGCAATGAGGGCCGCTTCACAAGCAGTGTTGACGGCGAGGTTATCCTCACCGCAACTTGCGGCGACTTCTCACGCGACTGGAAGGTTGTTGCACACATCAACGATCCCGTAACTGCAATCACCGACATCAAGACCGATGCAGCACACACCATCAAGGGCCGCTTCAACATGGCAGGCCAGCGTGTGGACGAGAACGCTAAGGGTCTCATCATCGTCGATGGCAAGAAGACAATGGTGAAGTAATCAAAAGTTCAACATGTATAACAAAATGCAGGCAGCCCACAATAGGCTGCCTGCATTGTTTTCCACAAATACATATCATTGTAGAAAATAACAACAGGGGCTGTAGAGATAGATATCTCCTCAGCCCCTATATGATTGAGCGATAGACGGGACTCGAACCCGCGACCCTCGGCTTGGGAAATTATTTTTTCTAACGCTATTGTCTTGATTGTTAATAATTTATCTTATCTCATATTTTTATGTACATGGATGTGTACATGGGTCTTACTTTTTCTGTTTTGCTAATTCAACTCGCAGATTTTCAATCGTTTGCCTCAATTCTGCAATGGTCTTGTCCCTTTCGTCTATCTGAGAAAGCAGTCGCTCATTCATATATATAATGTGGTCGACAAGACTCTGGTCTACGCTGCTTGAACTTGATTTGCCTCCTGACTTGCCCTTCATTTCGCCCCTCTCTTTGTAGGCTACATTTTTGTCCTCGAATATATATGATGACAAATCAGCAATGCCATAAACTTCAGACAAAAGCTTTATAAATGCATCGGGAGTTGCGTTCCGACCATTCTCCATCGCAGAAATAAAACCTTGGGGATAGTTGGCTATCCTCGCTATTTCCTTCTGCGTAATTTTTCGCTCTTTTCTAAATCGCTTTAAGTCAAATCGTTGCATAAATTCTCACTCAAAATATCAGAAATATTTATTAAAATATCTCCAATAATTTGTTATACTTTGGAAACTTTTCACTAACTTTGCACTGTCTCTTTTGCTAAAAATTAGTGGCTATTGCACTTATTTTGTGCAACATAAGTCCCTTTTCCATTGGCAAAGGTAGTAAATATTTTGGTAATTACCAATATTTTGTTGATATATTTACGAATATTTTTAAAATAATTTGACTTATGAAACAATTATCACTTCGAGAACGCTTCATTGAAGCAAAGATGAAAATCTCACCTGCTCAAGAGTTTATCAATGAAATTAGCAAGATTAGCCACAGGAAAGACGCAACCGTCAGACGTTGGCTTTATGGTGTTTCAGAACCTGACGAGTTTATCAAGGCTACTCTCGCCGAACATTATGGAACCAGCATCGAGGTCTTATTCCCTAAAGCATAATGATATGGTAACAGCTGAACCGAACGCAAAATTCAACGGACGCTATTCCTTGGAGCAGACTTGCGAACTGCTCGGGATTAGCAGGCGATCGCTTTATCGTTACATTGAACGAGGAAGCATTATATATGGTATAAGGGTTTCCACTGGCAAGAAATTCATTCTTGGCAATGAAATCCTGCGCTTCTGGAAAAACCACATGTGAGTATGGCTGGCTGGATTGCGATTAGTCGTGACATTCGTGACCATTGGATTTGGAGCGACGCCAGGCACGCCCAGTGGTGGCTTGACCTTCTGCTTGCAGCAGAATGGGACGCCAAGGTTGTGTTCTATGGAAACACCGAAATCCATTTGGCACGAGGACAGATTCTTTCTTCTATCCGAGGACTTGCAGGAAGATGGAAAGCCAGCCCGCAGACTGTGATGAATTTTCTACAGGTCCTCGAGTGTAATGAAATGATTACGCGAGACACGGAAAATAGAATTACGGTCATCACTATCACTAACTATGAGAAGTATCAACCGAAGGTGTCTGGGGACGAACGCAAAATGGAACGTCCATCCGAACACCATCCTGAACATATTATAAATAATAAAATAAATAATATAAAAATAAACTCTCCTAATACACGCGAGGATGAAGAAAAATTCTTTGAGGAAATGAAATCTTCTGATTTGTTTGGAGAGAGAATATGCATGGTTCTTAAATGCGACAAGGCAATGTTCCTATCGCTGCTTGAAGATTTTGAAGCCGAAATTATGGCGGTGGAGCAAATTCATAAAAGCATCCAGGACTGCAAGAAGCATTTCCAAAACTGGGCGAAAATAGCAATTCAAAAAAAACAAAACCAAAATGGAAACGGAACAAGACAAAAACCAGGGGCAACCGCCAGCGATAAACATGCAAGTCGTCGAGGAACTGAGCCGTCAGATTTCAAAAAGAAGGACTATAGCAAAGGCTTTTAGAATAAACCTTCCCGTCGAAGAAGCATACATGTGGCTGACCTCTTGCTACAAGTCGGAGGTGGAGGCGCGAGGACTTGAATACATCAATGACGCTAATACAAGGCAGGCGATTTTTCAACTCGCCAAAGCTCTTGTGGCGCCTAACCCAAAGTGCGGCATCATGCTGTGCGGAACTTGCGGCAACGGAAAGACCACTCTCCTCTATGCCTTCCGCACGATGATTAACATCCTCAACTCGTCGGGACATTTCAAATTCCTTGACTTCAAGGTGGGCATGAGAATCTATGATGCCAAGGAACTTGTGCTGATGTTAAGCCGACTCGAGGAATGGCGCAATGTGTGTGGCTTCGACATGATTGCGATTGATGACCTCGGCAAGGAACCTGCCGAAGTTATGGACTACGGCAATATACGCAGCCCATTGGTAGATCTGCTCGAGCAGCGCTACCAAAGGCAGAAGTTCACGATGATCACATCAAACCTTGCCCCTGATGACATCAAGGCTAAGTACGGTGAGCGTATCGCCGACCGATTTCGTGAGATGTTTGGAATTATAGTTTTTGTTTTTGACTCGTATCGTGGCAAGTCGGAAAGGAGGAACCCATGACGGGAATGTGCTTTTACCTTACACTCGACGACTATCTCGCTGAGTGGTTCATCAACGAACATGGCGGGAACAACCCTGTGCGCTTGAAACGCGGCTCCCCGGAGTGTGACATCGTGGAGCTTTACATGGCTGTGCCGCCTCGAGAAGACTACATCCCCGAGATGGGTGAACTGTTCCAAGTGCCGGTGCTTTTCCCTCACACGAGAGGAAAAGACCCGCAGTATTACCACTATCTGCCTCCGAAAGCCTACGCTGCACTCGTGGCCTGCATACGCACTCGCTTTGATGTGCAGATGTGGGAGGAACTGCACCGCTTCGGCTATATCGGGAAGCAGAAGTCGGAACTTATCTATGCGTGGATGGAGAAACATGGCATCGAGGACACCGAACGGAACTGGTGCGCCATTGCGAAAAGATACCAGCGGAAACGCAACACTTTTCAACGCAATGTAAGACGCGCAAGGAAAAATGCAAAAAAATAGTCTCAATTAACTTTGATTTCAGAGGGCATTTGTCCTCAAGTACCCCCCCAATACACAAATACCCATTTATGAAGAACAAAAACCAATCCCTGCCAGGCATCAAGTTCATCGGTTTTGTCTTTGCGGAAAAACTTTCGCCTAATGTCATGCTGAAAGGAATATGTGGAGCACCCGTCGGAGTTTATGCTGATGTAACGCCAGTGGCGTTCGTCGGTACGCCCGAGTGCACGATCGGCGATGAATATGATAGTCACGGAAGGCTGCAGGCCGTGGAACTGAAGTTTGCCACCAATGAGTTCGTACCCACAACCACACCTGTGGCGTTCGTGGTCACTGATGTGAACGGGCAGTCTTATCTCATCGGAGCGCAGGAACCTCCACACCCAGTCGTGAAACTCACTGTAAACTTCGGCTCGCCAAAGGGCGAATCGTCGGTGAATTTGTATGAAGTCAAATACGTTGCGATAAAAGCACTGTTGCAATGCTCGGTTGTCGCTGAATAAGTTTGTCGTTCGGGTGCAACGTGGGCGTTATAGGTTGTGCCGTTACCGTCCGCACTGCGTGATGTTTTTGCCTATGCTTGATTTTATCAGCAACACTTTTGTTTGCTGAGCAGGCAACATTTTCCGATGCAAAGTTATAGTCCCGTTCACTGAGCAAGGACAGGCATGTTTACCTCATTTTCTCCAGCCCTGCGGGTAGTAAAATGCTGTAAATCCTTGCACGAGCGTTCCCTTGCGGACTATTGGTTAAGCACCGTAAAAGTTTACTCAGCGTAAACAAGTGTTTAACTAATAAAAATCATACAGCAATGGCAAAAAACATTCTTTCAGACGAACTGGTTTACAGCACCAATTATGACGTGGCGGTGCACTGGCTGAACAACAGCTTTATCATGTGTAACAACTTACCCGAGATTGACGGCTCTATCTACGATAACGCACGATTTGACATCTGCAATCCCGTCAACGAAGTTTTCCAGTGGTTCATCACTTCGTGCAGTGAATCGGATGTGGAGTTCCTCGAGGAGCACTTTGCAGGACTCTGCTTCACATACAGCGGATTGCTCAACGTGTGGGTACTGTGTGTTACTCATTGGGGCACATCATGGGATTACGTCCACTGCTTCACGGACTTGGAATGTGCCGAACGTGAACTCGGCAAGAGCAAATAACATCAGCATTAACTTCGGAGGGGAGCAATCCCCACCTTTAATTCCTTTCAGTATGACTAACAAAACTTTTGAAATTCTTGATGCCCTTAATCGCGAGGGATTTGACAATTCACAATTGGGTTTCGGCAGGAACATTGACTCCACAGCTGCCTATCTGGGCTCTGACGAGGACATCTGCATCAACTATATGTTCGCTTACGTCTACATCAAGCACGATGAAGCTCAGTACCGCATGAATCATCACATTCCCGACTTAATTCTTCATTGGTCGAACAAGCACCCGGTTATTCCATGCCAGGAAGAACTGATTTACATCTACTATCTGGACTAACTTGTTGAAAATTCTTCAACAACAAAGCCGGCTCGCAATGAGTCGGCTTTTTCTATGAGCGGGTAACGGGGGTCGAACCCGCGACTTTCGCCTTGGGAAGGCGACGCTCTACCACTGAGCTACACCCGCACACTCCCATAATAGCCATTTCATTTTACTTGCTTTCCTATATAGTGTCAAGTTAACAAAAAACCCCACACGTCAATAACGGTGGGGCTTTCAGCCATTTCGATGTTTAAGAAATTTACGATTCGGAAACAATTGAAAATAATATGTTTTTATT
>DCGA01000007.1:10814-11019 GCA_002314465.1 bacterium UBA1790
GAGCGAAGAAACAATTTACCGTTGGGAAGGGAACGTACAGGATGAAGTTTGTCTCTTTTTATTAGGTCTTCAATATTCTGCCTGGAACAATCCAATAACTCAGAGGCTTCATGAGTTGTTAAAAGATTGTGTTTTACAAAGGAGCGAAAATCGTTCATTGACAACGGTACATCAATGCCATTTTTATAAAGCTCTCCTTCCGAAC
>DCGA01000160.1:0-5921 GCA_002314465.1 bacterium UBA1790
GAATGCACGCAAGCGCTTCACATCGGGGGTGAGCGATGCCACGAGGTCGCTCACGAAGAGCAGCACGGGTTCCTTGACAGCGCGATTGCTATTGTTGGTAACATCTACAGCGAAGGTAATCATGTCGCCCTGGGCAAACTGCGGACCTGCAGCCGATGCGGGAGAGAATCCCTTGCCCTGCTCCACGGGAGCATTGCCTGTGACAGCGGGCATGTGGGTGAGTTTAAAGTTGGAATACTTCACATCGCTGTAAGACAGACCGTAGCCGAAGGGCCACTGCACTACGGTGTGGGCCTCGTAATTATAAGCACCCTCCATAGTCTCGACAAACTCGGCAGGCTTGCAGTCGTAGGTAATGAACGAACCTGTGTAGCGGGGNNATAGGTGTAAGGCAGACGACCCGAGAAATTGGCGTCGCCGGCAAGCAGGTTGGCAAGAGCGTCGCCACCATAGTTGCTGGGCAGGAATGTGTGGACCACAGCGCTTGCAAGAGGCTCAATGTCGGCGATGATGCGCGGACGTCCCTCGTTGAGCACGAGTACGATGGGTTTGCCATACTTAGCCAACGCCTTGACCATCTCGAGTTGGTTGTGAGAGAGTGTGAGGTCATCGATGTTACCCACTGTCTCGCAGTAAGAGTTCTCACCGATGCATGCCACGATAACATCGGCACGTGCAATCTTGTCGGCAGTAGAGTTGCCGTTCTCAATGAGGAGTTCGGGCACATCATGGTCTACACGCCACTGGTCGTTGCCCATATCATACATGACCATCTCGCTGAATTCCACATTCTCCTTGCCGAACTTATGGGTCAGCGCAGTGTAGAATGTATTGTACTTGCCTATTGCGCGGCACACGCTGTCGGCCATGTGGCCTTGCCAGGTGTAAGACCAACCGCCGTTCATGGGACGGAAGTTGTCGGCATTGGGGCCACAAACGAATATCTTGGTGCCTTGCTTGAGCGGAAGCACGTTGTCCTTGTTCTTGAGCAATACCATGCACTCCTCGGTCATGCTTACAGCCTCCTGTGCAAACTTATCGCTTGCAAAGTCGGGGTACATCGACTGGAGTGTGGGAGCATTCTTCTTCATGCCCTTTGTGCGCTCATAGGGAATATCCCATGTGCTACGGTCCATGAGACCGATGCGAATCTTGAGACGCAGGATGCGGCGCACGGCATCGTCGATGCGCGACATGGGCACGCGGCCTTCGTTTACGAGTTCGGTGAGCAATGTGCAGAAATCGGTTGAATAGGGGTCCATCGACATGTCGATACCCGCATTGATAGCCATGCAGATGGCATCCTTCTTGTTGGCTGCCACATGGTCGCGTTTCCACAAGTTGTCGATGTCGGCCCAGTCGGTGATAATCATACCGTCCCAGTTGAGACCTTCCTTAGCCCACTTGGTGAGCAAGGTGTGGTTGGCATGGAACGCCATACCGCTGTTATTGCCCGAGTTGACCATAAGGCTGAGCGCACCCGCCTCGATGCAGGCGCGGAAGGGCTGGAAGTATTTCTCCATCATCTCGCGATAGGTCACACTCGAGGGAGTGCGGTCCTTGCCGCTGATAACTGCGCCATAGGCGAGGTAGTGCTTGAGACAAGCAGCCACATTGTTCATGCCCAGGTGATTGGGGTCATCGCCCTGCAGACCGCGGGTGAGTTGGCTTGCCATGGTGGCATTAACCAGCCAGTCCTCGCCGAAGCTTTCCCAACCACGAGACCACAGCGGAGAGCGAGCCACGTCCATAACAGGCGAATACACCCAGGGAATGAGGCACGCACGGCTCTCGTAAGCGGTAATCTGACCTATACGGTAAGGAATGTTCTTGTTGAAACTTGCGCCCTGGCTCACTTCCTGAGGGAAGAGAGTTGCGCCCCACACGTAACTTGCACCGTGAATCTCGTCAACGCCATAAAGTTCGGGAACACCGCACTGGAACATCGACGCACTGTTGAGTGTGCGGATGATGGGTGCCCACACGCTGGGAGGCTGTGCAATGCCCTCGGGGACATTGAGGATAGAGCCCACACGGTAAGTGCCGAATGTTTCGTCGACCTTCTCGGCCGACAGCATACCATTGGCCAGACTCTGTACCGACTTGTTGCTGATAACATGGTCGTCGCTCGACTTCTGCGCCACCTTGTCGATGGCGAGTTCGCACATCTGTCCCACCTTGTCGGCGAGAGTCATCTGTGAGAGCAGGGCTTCGACCTGTGCCTCTACCTGCGGGTCTTGCTTGATGGCCTGTGCACCGGCAGTGGCAAACGAAAACGCCAGTAACGAAATGATAAATATCTTCTTCATTGTAATTGTTGTGGTTGATTACTTAACGGTTGCGGTTGAGAGATAATGCTGGCGCAGGGGCTTCTCGTGCATCTCACCAGTGAGCACGATTTCCTGCTCAAGGCGAATATCCTGAGACGAAGCACCCACCTTAATCATGTAACGGCCGGGGTCGATAGCCCAGTGTCCGTCGACGAAGTAACCCATTTGTTCGGGGTGCATTGTCACGTTCACGGTCTTGCTCTCGCCGGGCTTGAGGCTCACGCGGGCAAATCCCTGCAACTGTATGGGCTTGAGGTTGGCAGTGCGTGCGATGGGCGATACATAGAGTTGCACAACCTCGTCGCCGGCAACCTTGCCTGTGTTCTTCACTTCTACCGACACATTGAAACTCTCGGCACTGGTAGCCGCTTCCTTGTCGACCTTGAGGTTAGAGTACTCAAACTTGGTGTAACTGAGGCCGAAACCGAAAGGCCAAGCGATGCGCTTGTCGCCATCAAGGCCATAGTTGTAGCAGATGGGCTCGTAGAGTTCTACTGCGGGATAAGAGACGCTCAGTTTACCCGAGAAGTTCACGTTGCCGTAAAGCAAGTCGGCAACGGCGTTACCGCCTTCCTCGCCGGGATACCATGCTTGAACAACAGCGGCACACTTATCGACAACATTGGTAAGTACCTGTGCGCGACCGCCGAATACCACAAGGACAACGGGCTTGCCGGTTGCCACAAGAGCATTAATATACTCTTCCTGGCGTCCGGGCAGGCGCAAGTGGGTACGGTCGCGGTTCTCACCACTAAGCATGATGTTCTCGCCCATTGCAGCAACGATGATATCGCTCTGTGCCGCCATTGCAAGGGCTTCGTCCCAGTTGGCAGTCTCGTGACTGTCGACCATGCGCTCGTCAATCTTCTTCTGCGCAGCAACACGGGGGTCGCCACCCACCTCCATCACGGTCTCTGGAACATCGGTCCAGTCGCAGCCGCGAGAGTGAGTGAGAGTCATGCCCTGGGGCAAACGGTCGGTCATGCCATCCTTGAGGAACACATACTTGGGGTGCTCGGGGCTTTCCTCCTTGTGCTGCCAGAAGTAGTGCATGGCCTGGAATGTGTAGTCGCCGGCAAGCGCCCACATGCTGTTGGCATTGGGGCCAGTGAGGAACACCTTACCGCCAGTCTTAGCTGCAGCAAGGGGAAGTACGGCCTCACCGTTTGCCAGTGTGTCGTTCTTGAGCAGCACGATGCTTTGTGTTGCCAGTGTGTAAGAAGTTTCGCGCTCTTCCTTAGAGTCAAATCCCAGGTCACCCTCGGCATAAAGCACGGGATTCTTGTCGAGCATACCAAGGCGAGCCTTGAGTGTAAGCACGTGTTTCACGGCCTTCTCGAGAGCCTCCTGACTAACGAGTCCTTTCTCAAGAGCCTCAGACAGATGCTTGTAGTTCTCTCCGTGGGGGAAGTCGACCTCATTGCCGGCATTGAATGCAGCCACACAGCGCTCAAGGTCGGTGAGCGAGTCGCCCACCTGGTTAATTGAACCGTAGTCGCTTACAGTGAGGCCTTCGAAGCCCACATAGTTGCGCAGGATGTCCTGCTGCAGCCACTTGTTGGCAACACACTTGGTGCCGTCAATCTCGTGGTAACCGGTCATGAGCACCTGGCTGCCCGCAAGGTGCATGATAGCCTCATGGGGAAGCAGAATCTCTTCCATGACCTCTTTCTTATTGTTGCTGGCACCGCTACCTCCATAGCCCAGGAAGTGCTTAGTGCAGGCGCCTATGCCCTCACGCAGATTTCCGTCGTGCTGCATACCCTTGACAAATGCCACACCCATTGCGGCACTCAGGTAGCCGTCCTCGCCGTAAGATTCCTCAAGGCGGTTGAACGATGGGTTGCGCACAACATCGACCATGGGCGAAAGTGCGAGCAGACCACCCATCTTGCGGAGCGAAGTGCTGGTCTGCTGTGTCTTAACCTCGGCAAGTTCGGTATTGAACGAGCAAGCAAGTCCTATCTGCTGGGGATAGACTGTTGCGTCCATAGAGTTGACGCCGGTGAGCGCTTCCTCGTGGAACAGGGCGGGAATGCCGTGTGGAGTATTGTTGATAATCCATTGCTGCAACTGTGCCACCATGTCGCGCTGCTGCTCGGGAGTACGTCCCAGGTCCATCGCAAACTGTGAGAAGTGTCCTACCCCATTGGGGATCACCTCACGGCACTTGGCAGTGTCCAGTTTGCCGCTCTCGTCAAAGAACTGGCCCATGTAAATACTCTGCAACTGGGCAATGCGCTCCTCCTGACTCATACTGTCGTATAGTTCATTGACACGCTGTTCGATAGGTTTTTCTCCGCATGACATCATCGCCACGCCCATTCCTGCAATCATAATGCTTTTTTTAATCCAGTTTTTCATATATGTAAATGTTTTTTATTTCTCAATAGTTTAATTTCACCTTACCCTTGATGTCGGTAGCCGAAGCAGCAACATAGACGGTGAAAGTGCCGTGCTCGGCAACCCACTCGTGCTTCACCTCGTCGAAGTACTTGAGGTCATCGTCGGCCACAGTATAGGTCACTTGTTTCTCCTCGCCAGGGGCAAGGTCAACCTTCTCAAAGTGCTTGAGTTCCTTGACGGGACGCACCACCGACGCCTTGTCGTCGCCCACATAGAACTGAACAACTTCCTGTCCGCGCACCTTGCCGGTATTGCGCACCGTAACGGTGACTGTGCGGTTATTTATTAACGACTTGCCGTACTCAAATGTTGTGTAACTGAGACCGAAACCGAAGGGGAAACGCACAGGAGTCTTGAAGTAGTCCATCCAGCGGTAACCCAAGAGGATATCCTCACCATAGACCTCGGTCTCGTCCTTTTTCTTACCATCGCTCATGGCGGTAGAGAAGGTAATGCCCTTCCAGCCCTTCGTGGCAGCATCGAGCAAGCGTGCCGACTCGAGCGGCTTGCCTGCTTCGCCAGCATAAGGCTGCGGCAACTTATCAGGAGTAACGCCGGGATATCCCACCGAGCCCATCTTGTGGGCGGGATAGTCGGTAAGGTTGGCAGCAAAGGTGAAAGGAAGTTTTCCCGAGGGGCACACGTCGCCCGACAGCACGTCGGCGAGCGCATGACCTGCCTCGCTGCCCAGATACCACGACTGCACCAGAGCCTTAGCCTTGCCAAGCCACGGCATATCATAAGCGTTGCCGCTCACGATTACAAGCACGGTGTTGGCATTGGCATCGAGCAATTCGTCGATAAGGCGGTCCTGATCGAAGGGGAGATTGAACGACAGGCGGTCGCCACCCTCGCAATCCTGATTATGGTTCTTATTGAGACCGCCCACGTAGATAACGAGGTCGGCCTTGCGGGCACGCTCCACTGCCGCGATGCGCAGTGAGTCGTAGGTAGCCTGCGACATATCGTCGACAGCGCCAAACATTGCACGTCCAGAGATATAGCCCTGGGCATACTCGATGTCGCAATCGGCAAAGCGTTCCTGGATGCCACGCAACGGAGATACCTCGTCGCGGGGCTTGAGTTCGCTTGAGCCACCGCCGGCACACAGGCTGCGTGTGGCGTTCTCGCCCACCACAAGGATGCGCTTCTTGACCGGAGCCAGCGGGAGCAGACCGTCATTCT
>DCGA01000160.1:6002-14113 GCA_002314465.1 bacterium UBA1790
ACATTGAGCCCAGGCTGCGGCCGGGCGCCATCTCGGTGCGATAAAGCAAGCGTAGCATGCGACGCGCCTTGTCGTTGATTATAGAGTCGGGAATCTCGCCCTTGCGGCACATGTCCAGATAGGCTCGTCCCAGGTAATAGTCATCGTAGGTGTTGATGGGAGCCTCCGACGAGAGACCGTCGGTGTAACTTCCCATCTCCAGGTCGAGGCCATTGTAGATAGCCTCGCGGGTGTTGTGGGTTGCGCCCCAGTCGCTAATGACTGCGCCGTCAAATTTCCATTCACCCTTCAAGATATCGTTAAGCAGGCGTGCATTGTGCGACGCATGCTGATCGAGGTACTGGTTGTAACTGCCCATAAGGCTCCATGCACCGCCCTCGGTAACGGCAGCATGGAAGGGACGCAGATACAACTCGTAGAGGGCACGGTCGCTCACACGCACATCGACGTGGCCGCGCCATGTTTCCTGTTCGTTGAGAGCATAGTGCTTGATGCAACACGACACGCCATTGCTCTGCAAGCCCTTTATGTAGGGTACGCACATGCTCGAGGCAAGGATGGGGTCCTCGCCCATGTATTCAAAGTTGCGGCCGTTGAGCGGTGTGCGATACAGATTGACACCCGGGCCCAGCAGCACCGATTTCTTGCGATAGCGCGCTTCCTCGCCCACCATGCGTCCGTAAAGGGCGGCAAGGCTGGGCTTCCACGTAGCGGCAAGGCAAGTGAGAGCCGGGAACGCAGTGCACGAGTCATTGGTCCAACCGGCATGGTCCCATTCGTTCCACTTTATCTCCATGCGCACCCCGTGAGGGCCGTCGCTGGTATACAGTTCGGGTACACCCAGACGGGCAACGCCGGGGCTCGAGAACTTAGACTGGGCATAACTCAGTCGCACTTTCTCTTCAAGAGTCATCTTGCCGAGCAGAGCCTCGATGCGAGCCTCCATGTCGTCGGCCGCTTGAACCATTGTAAAAATACCTGCCATGAATAAAGTGAGAAAAAGGACCTTTTTCATTATTGTTCTTGCTAAATGAAAAAAAACGTACAGGCACAAAGGCACCCGGTATCTACACCTTGTGCCTTTGCGACTATACGCCTTTGTGATGTTTATTTCTTAATCGGGAATATATACACGAGTCCACACATGATGAGTGCAATGATTGCGGGGAACAATGAGAATATTGCCCAAATCATCAGTTTTACAGACTCGGTCACCGAAGCGGGGTCAATCGACTCGTTGCCCATAGCATCGGCAGTCATCGTAGCGCCGGCAACACCGAGCAACAGAGCAATGAGAGAACCCGACACAGCACCGCCGAACTTCTGCGCCATTGTACCCGACGAGAAGATGAGGCCTGTAGATGAAGTACCGAAGGTTTCGGTCGCGTAGTCGGCAACGTCGGCATACATAGACCACAGCAGCGGAGAGTAGAGACCCACGCCCACCGAGGTGAGTACCACGAGAACAATCATCAGCCATATCGATGACGGCTTCATGGGAATAAAGAAGAAGCCAACCGACAACACGAGGCAGATGATAGCCGACCACATGAATGCCTTGCGCTTAGAGCCCACCAACTCGGTAAACTTGGGTGACAAGCCACCGAAGACCATACATGTAACCTCGCCGAACGCCATGAACACAGTGTAGTTGATGATGAGTCCGCTCACTGTGATGTCACCACCCATACAGTACTGGAAGATGTAGGCGGCAACGGCATAACGGAAACCATTGAAGAAGTTGGTGCAGATACCGATAGATGTAAGAATGAGCCAGGGCTTGTTCTTAAATAGGTCGGCAAACTGCTTGAACGAGAACTTCTCGGCACGCACCATCTTCACGCGTTCACGGGTAAGAAGACCGCACACCAGCGTCATTGCAGCAGCGATACCGCCAAACACCGCGCCTATTACAGCATACTGGTGCTGGGGAGTGCCGCCTATCCACTTCTGGATATAGGGGAACGAGAGCAATGTGACGAAGCCCATAGCATAAGCGCCCACCATGCGGAACGAAGAGAACTGGTTCTTCTCGTTGTCGTCCTCGGTCATCACACCCAGCAGCGAGCCGTAGGGCACGTTAACCGCGGTGTATACAGCCATCATGAGCAGGTAGAGTGAGTAAGCCCACACACGCTTGCCCACGGGGCCGAAGTCGGGAGTAAACAGCAGAAGCGCAAAGATGAGGCCAAAGGGGATAGCGCCCAGGATGAGCCACGGACGATAAGTACCCCAACGAGACTGCGTGCGGTCGGCCAGACTACCCATGATGGGGTCGGTAACCACGTCGAACATACGAGCGATGAGCATGAGCGCAGCAGTATCGGCCAGAGAGAGTCCGAACACGTTAGTAAAGAAGAAGGGGAAAACGATAGACATCACCTTCCAGGTAATACCGCCGGCAGCGGCATCGCCTAACGCGTATCCGATTTTTTCGCTTAATTTAGCCACTTTAATATGTCTATTAAGTTAAAAAAGGACTCTGGGAACCACACATGCCGGTGGTCCCCAGAACCCATATTATGAGTTGATATTACTTAACTGAAACCTTGGTGATGGTATAACCATTACCAACGATGAGCATACCATCCTCGGCAGCCACCTTGGGACCAGACTTGTCGGTGAGAACCCACTCGAGAACCATGTCGCCGTTTACAGCGATGTCGCCACGGTTAGCCTCGCCGTCAAGGCCTGTCATGATGTTGTTCCACCATGCGCTTGTGAGAGCAGCCTGGCCATTACCGCTTACGGTAGCAACGATAGTCTTACCCTCGGCAAGAACGCCCTGTTCAAAGAGATCCTTAGCAGTGGTCTTGAGAGCATCGAAGGGGGTATCCCATGTAACGTTGTGCTCGCCTTCCCAGAGAACGGTCTCGGTAACAGTCTCAACGATACATACCTTGTAAACCTTGTAGTTGTTACCTACGAGGAACATACCTTCCTCAGCAATGATCTTAGGAGCAGATACGTCGGTTACATCCCAGTCAATTACCTTAGAGCCTTCGAAGACGATGTCGCCACGGTTAGCCTCACCGTCAAGACCGGTTACGAGGTTGTTCCACCATGATGAAGTCCAAGCGGCCTGTCCGCCACCGTCTACAGCCTCAAGATAAGCACGGATTCTCAGGCCTGCCTTAATCTTGCCGGCTTTAGCCATTTCAATACTCTTTTCCTTGAGCTGGTTGAAAGGAGTGCCCCAAGTTACGAGGTGCTCACCTTCCCACAGAACTGTTTCCTTCTCGGCGGGCTTGAATTCCTCGTTGCTTACGATTACGAGACCGCAGCCATACTTCATGCCGTCTTCCTTCTCGACAACGATGGGATATTCACCTTCTTCGAGTTCGGGAACATTGAATGTAAGCTTGTTGCCATTGAGGCTAACACCTGTACACTCGATACCCTTGATGTAAACCTTAACAACGCCGTCGAGGTTCTTACCATCCATGGTCTTCTCCTTACCGGGCATCATGTGACGTGCAACAGCATCATCAGAGAGAGTGGGGTCACCGTCAAGAGGAAGCACCTTGAGTGTGCAGTTACGATAAGTTGACTTGCCCTTAGTGGTAGTAGCAACAATCTTCACATTGTGTTCGCCAGCGAGAACGGGCATGTCAATGGTCTTGCCAGTGTAAACCAGTTCGTCGTCGATAAACCAAGTAACGGTAGTGTACTCGGCGGGAGTCACGATGATTTCCAGTTTGAAATTGGCATCGCGAGAGATTTTAGGCAAAGAGATGGGAGCGCCACCACTTGACTCAGTAAGGTCTGTATTAAGGATGCGGGGAGCGTCATCCTCCGAAGCTGTCAGGAAAGGATCATTGTCGATCGAACAGCTTGCGAATGTTACCGCTGCCATGAGAGCGGTGAGCATTATATATAACTTTTTCATTGTTCTTTCTGTTTAAATTATTGTAATGCCGATTATGCTTATTTCACGTGGTCCTCAGCAATGTCCCACCATACGCGATGGTGCCAGTCGTCAGTACCACCTAACTTCTCAATAGCAGCCTCGTAGTTAGCCTTGTTGTACTTAGCCTCAAGGTTGGGGTATTTAAGACGAACGGGAGTAGTGAGGTTCTCGTCATCATAAGTAAAGTCGTTAGGCCAACGGTCATACTTGTAGCGGTCCTCGAGTACGGGATAGCCCGAACGGCGGAGGTTAGCCCAACCCTCAGCGGGGTTCATCATGTGATGAATCCAAGCCTGAGTGTTGATGTTCTCGATAGCCTTTTCACCGGTACCCAGAGTCTGAGCAGCGATGTAATCGGTGATTTCCTGCTCGGTGATGAGAGGAATGTTGTAGTAAGAGTTCATCATTTCCATTGCCTCGCGGATACCCTTCTTGTAGTAGTCCTCGGCAGTACCTGTTACGTTCCAACCCTTAACCTTAGCCTCGGCAAGGAGGAATGAAACCTCGGCAGCAGTCATGAGGATGCCAGGGCACTCAGCCTTCTCAAACTTGATAGAGAGGAAGGGACGCATCATGCGAGCGTTGTAGTTAGACTGGTCGAAACCAACCTCGGGATAATTCTGAACGAGCTTCTCAAGAGTAGGAATCTTGTCATTGCTGGGAGCGCTTACCCAGTTGTGCCACCAAGCAGCACCGATGTTACAAGCATAAGACTTGCCTTCACCAAGGTCACCTTCGGGTGAGTTCTCATAAGCGACAACCTCGTCGGTTACGTCAACGTTCCAGTCGTCATCGGCCTTAACGGCGCTACGCTTGGGGTTGAGGTAGTGACGGCAGATGCGATACAAACGGGGGTCGTTAGTGTTCTTCATCATGTTGAAGAATGTAGCGCAAACGAATGTGGGAGAGTCAGAGTCCTGACCATAGAGCATCTCACCGAGAGCGTTTACACGGAAGTCGAGAGCGCGAGCTCCATCATAGAGAGTGAACGGACCGTCGATGTAGCGGATGTAAGCATTCTTAGCATTGCTGTCGATGAAACCGATGCCAGAGTTTACAGCCTTCTCAAATTCTTCCTGGCCCTTAGCCTTGTCTACCTCAGAGACACGCATTGCATAACGCAGGCGCAGACTGTTGGCATAAACCATCCAGCTCTTAACGTCGCCGTTGAAAACAGATACGTCGCCGGTTACAAGGTCCTTAGAAGCATCGAACTGCTTGATGCACTTGTCGAGCTCTTCGAAGAAATCGTAGTAGATATCCTTCTGTGCGTCGTACTTGGGAGTAGCAGTAACTGATGCACGACCTGCCTCGAAGTAAGGAACATCACCATAAGTATCGGTGAGAACCGACATCAGGTAAACCTTGTGGATGCGAAGGATTGCGTTGAGGTTGGGCTTATCGGCAGTCTTATCGATAGCGTCAACGAGGTTCTTGATAGCCACGCTGTAGAGTTCGTCCCAGATGGGGCGCATCATATCGTTGTCGGCGTGAACGGCACCTGCGTAGTTACTTACGTTCCAACCACCAGCGAAGTACTGTGTGAAACCGGTAACATAGCAACGGTAAGCGTCCATCATACCAAAGTCACCATAAGTTTGAAGCAGAGCTGTAGTGAGCTGTGCGTTGGGGTTGATTTCAGGCGTCTTGGTGTTATCGGTGTTGATTTCCTCCATGTAGTCGTCAGAACAAGAAGTCATGGCGAGGGGAAGAGCAATCAGCATGAGGCCTGCAACCTTATATAATAATTTCTTCATAATTGTAGTCAATTTTAGAATTTGAGGTTAACATTGAAACCATAGCTGCGGCGTGAGGGCAGCGAACCATACTCGAGGCCCATACCACTGGTGTTGTAACCAGAGTCGGGATCGATGTTGGGGATGTTCTTCCACACGATGAAGGGGTTACGGGCAACGAACGAGAGGGTGAGACCCTTGATGTACTTGCCGAGGTTCTTCTGTGAGAATGTGTAACCGAATGTAATCTCGCGGCACTTAACGTAAGAGTTGTCATAAACGAACATGCCGGGAGCATTCTTAGCAGCGCTGCGCCAGAAGTTTTCGGGGTTGATTGCGATGTCGTTCTCGCGGTAAGTACCGTCGGCGTTCTTGATAACACCGGGAACTACATAACCCTTAACGTTGCCAGCAGCATACCACTCGTCGAGATTCATGTTGGCTGCCAGACGAGCTTCCTCACTCTGATACCACTCTTCGCGGCCTGTGAGAGTTTCCATTGCCTTACCGGTATCGTAAGCCGAGCGCATTGACATTGAGTAGAGGTCAGCACCCACCTTTACGTCGAACGCAGCCGAGAGGCGGAAGTTCTTGTAAGTGAAGGTTGAGTAGAAACCACCTGTCCAATCCCAAGAAGCGTTACCCAGAGTCTTGAGCTTGCTGTCAACCTCGGGAAGACCTGTTGACGCATTGATAACCAGCTTACCGTCGTCGGTGCGAACGAAGTCGGGGCCAACGATTGAACCGAAGTTCTTGCCTACCTCGGCACCTACCGATACGTTACACCATGTAGCCTTCTCGATCTCGAAGTAATCCATACCGTCTACGAGTTCGATAACCTTGTTGTTGTTCTTAGAGAAGTTAAGACCAAGGTCCCAAGCGAAGTCGCCAGCCTGAACGGCGCGGCCATTGATTGAGAGCTCAACACCTCTGTTCTGAATCTTACCAGCGTTGATCAGGCGATAAGAGTAGCCCGAAGCCGATGAAGAAGCGAGGCGGATAATCTGGTCGGTAGAATTCTGGTTGTAGTAAGTGAAGTCAATACCCATGCGGTTGTTGAAGAGCTTCATTTCGAGACCGAGCTCAAACGAAGAAGTCATGGTGGGCTTGAGGTTAGCGTTGGTCATTACGCTACCGTTAATCATACCGATAACATAACCGCCGCCGTAAGAATACTTACCTGTTGAGTAAGAGGGAGCAAGCATGTAAGGATCTGTATCAGAACCTACGCGAGCCCAAGATGCACGCAACTTACCGTAAGTGAGAACGTCCTTCTTCTGGAGGTACTCAGAGAATACCCAGCTTGCCGAGATTGAAGGATATACATAAGTGTTGTTGCCACGGGGCAGAGTTGATGACTTGTCGCCACGGATTGTACCCTCGAGGTAGTAGATGTGCTTGTAACCGAGACTTGCGCTACCGAAGATAGAGTTAATCTGCTTCTTGTAAGACTCTTCCTGAACATTCTGCTCAGTATAGTTCATGATAGCGATGATGTCGTCGAGCTGCTGGCTTGTACCAGTGATGATAGTAGTCTTGTTGTCAACACGGAAGAGGTTGCCACCGATTGTACCGTTGAAGTCGATGTCGCCCCAGTAGTTGTTGTAGAGACCGAGGATCTCGGCATTGTAAGTGCGGTTCTTGAATGTAGAGAGCTGGAGCTGACCTGCTGCAGTACCGGGAGTAGTGCGAGCGATGTAGTCCTCAAATGTCATGTTGTTCATGTCAGTACCGAGGGTACCCTGAACCTTGAAGTGCTTGCTTGCATTCCAAACAGCCTTAGCAGTGAAACGGAAGATATCCTTGTTACTCTTGTTGCTGTTCTTGTAAAGATCCCAGTAGGGGTTCTTGTTGTACTGGTCGTTACCGTTCCAAGGCTGGTATTCGCCTGCGCTGGTCTGGTAGTTCTTGAGCCACTCCTGGTTGTAAGAGTTGGCCAGAGTCATGAGGTTCTTACCTACGTTGCTCTGTGAGTCACCAAGTGCGGGACGGTTCTTAACATCCTCACGTGTGTAGTTGGCAGTGAAGTCAAAGTCGAACGCTGCAAGTGAAGTGTTCACGCGCAGGTTGAAGTTGTCACGGCTCATGTGAGTGTTGGGGAGAATGTCCTTGTTGCGCATGTCGGTGAACGAGAAGCGCATACCGGTCTTGCCCGAGTTAGCGCTGATGATAGCGGTGTTCTGAGCAGTGAGACCAGTGCGGAAGAAACCGCTGGTGTTGTTCTTATAAAGGTAGAAGGGACGCTCAACACCGTCGAAGTAGAGCATTGTGTTGGTGTCACCCTTGGGACCCCAGCTCATGTTGGTCTGTGAAGTAGCCGAGTGAGAATACTTACCACCGTTACCCTGACCGTAGATTTGCTGGATGTTGTCCCACTTAGCGAGCTGAGAGTCGATAGTGAGCGAACCGTTGTACTCAACCGAGAATTTGTCCTTGTCGGCCTTCTTGGTTGTGATGAGGATTAC
>DCGA01000160.1:14127-15605 GCA_002314465.1 bacterium UBA1790
ACACCGTGAGATGCACGTGAACCATAGAGTGCCGAAGCAGCGGGGCCCTTGAGCACTGTCATGTTCTCGATATCGTCGGGGTTGATTGCCGAGATACCATCACCCAGGTCATAACCACCCTCGGTGCCTGCGCTACCAAAGTTGGTGTTGTCCAGGGGCACACCGTCAACAACGTAGAGGGGCTGGTTGTTACCGGTCATCTCGGTGTTACCACGCAGGAGCACGCGGGTAGAACCCGAAGCACCACCAGCGGTCTGGCTTACAACGAGACCTGCAACCTTACCGGCGAGAGAGTTGATAACGTTGGTTTCCTTAGCCTTGGTGAGATCTTCACCCTTAACCTCTGAGAGGCCATAACCAAGGGCTTTGCGGTCACGCTTTACACCGAGTGCAGTAACAACAACCTCAGAGAGGAGAGTGTTGTCCTCAGCCAGTGTAACATTGATGGGGGCACCAGTCACCTTAATCTCCTGTGTAGCATAACCTACATAAGAGATTACGAGGACATCGCCCTTCTTTGCGTTAAGAGAGAAGTTACCATCAATGTCGGTGATAGTACCACTCTGCGTTCCCTTTACAGTTACAGTAGCACCGATGATGCCACCGTCGGCGTCGACAACTGTACCAGTCACCTTGCCGTCCTGCTGAGCGGCTGCCACGGGTGCGCTTGCTGCGAGGGCTGTAACGGGCAATACTGCCCACATAGCCAGCAACAGTGTACCGAGACAAGCTGCGCGTTTAAAGTTGATTTTTTTCATATTAAATTTTATTGATTAATAAATTGATAAAATTTTTTCATCATTTAACCGGTGCGCGGTCATATACACTCTGGAGCGTGTATGCCGGGTCGGTGTTGTTCCATGCGTCGCACATGATTTTTACAATCTCGGCACCGTTGGCAATGAACTTGCCGTCGTCGTGCTCCAGGAGACCGAATGCCTCTTCGCCGGTCTTCTTGCTGCCGTTGTCCCACACGAAGGCGGGCATCTTGTGGTCGCGCAGGCACTTGCAGGTGTACTCGAGATAGTACTTGCGGAATGCCTCGGCCGAAGCGCTGCTGCGATGAACGCAGCCATACTCACCCAGATAAACGGGAATTCCCTTGCGCACGAACTTATTATAAAGCGCGTCAAGGGTAGCCTTGTACTCGGCCTCGCCGTTGTTGCCGGGAACCACGTTCTTGCCGGTGTGTCCCCACTCGCTATACTTGGCAGAACCTGCATAGTCCCAGGGGTCGTACATGTGAACGGCAACCATAATGCGGTTGGGAGTCTCGTCCTCGGGGATTGCAAGGTACTTGATGGTGAGACCGGGCTGGCACACATATCCGGGGATGCCTATGTAGCGGGTCTTGTTCTCGCCACCGGTAGCACGGATGATGTCTACACACAACTGGTTCCACTCATTGAGCACGCGGTACTGCTGACCGCCATCGGTAAGATTGGTGCCATTGCCCCACTTACCGTCCTGAATCTCGT
>DCGA01000160.1:15610-15915 GCA_002314465.1 bacterium UBA1790
TCTCGAAGATGAGCCAGTCGCCCTCGGTCTGGAAGCGTGATGCAATCTGCATCCACACCATAGCGAGTTTCTGCTTGATTTCCTGGTTCTTCTTCTCGTCCTTGGCTGCTGCGGCTACATCAAGCCAGAAATAACCCTGCTTAGCCGGATCGGTCTCGGCACCATATCCATCGTGGTGGATGTTGATGATGCACTTGAGGCCGGCGTTCTTGGCATATCCAGCCACCTCGGCAACGCGGTCGAGCCACGACTTGTCGATGTGGTAGCCGGGGGCGTTGTCGATGTGTCCCATCCATGTAACGGGG
>DCGA01000160.1:15924-16218 GCA_002314465.1 bacterium UBA1790
TGCGCACACTGCCGAAGCCCGACGCCTTGAGCACATTGAAGAGCTTCTGTGTAGCCTTGGGGTTGCCCCATGCGGTTTCACCGCTCACTCCGTCTATATGCGCGTCAAAGTTGTTACCGAGATTCCAGCCCATACCCATGCTCAGTGCATAGGCAATAGCCTCCTTCTCTTCGGGAGCAGGAGTAGTACCGGGGGTGACAGAACCACCGCCGCCAGCGCTACCGCCCACAATCTCGGTCTTCGAGTCACATGCTGTAATGGGCGATGCCACTGCCAGCATGCAAACGAGTGATA
>DCGA01000160.1:16356-17732 GCA_002314465.1 bacterium UBA1790
GGGGTTGAGCACCTTGATGGTGTACTCGGCGTCGCGGAACTTGCGCACTACGGTGAATTCCTTCATTGACGAGGGGATGCAGGGATTGACGATGAGACCGTCATAGGTGGGCTGGATGCCCAGGATGTGCTGTGTGGCAACCACCCAGTTCCATGCTGCAGTGCCGGTGAGCCAAGAGTTCTTGGCCTCGCCGGGCAGGGCGCTTTCCTTACCTGCCAGACACTGGGCATATACATAGGGCTCGGTGCGGTGGAGGCGCTGGTCTTTAATCCATGCGGGAGCAATCTTGGTGTAGTGTTCCCAAGCGTCGTTGCCGCGGCCACACAGTGTCTCACCGATGATGACCCAAGGATTGTTGTGGCAGAAGATGCCACCGTTCTCCTTGTATCCCATGGGATAAGACGACTGCTCGCCCAGTTCGATGTGATAACGTGTGTAGGCGGGATAGTTGAGTACCATGCCGTGCTCGCTGTCGAGCAAGAGTTTCACCGAGTCGAGTGCGCGCTCGGGCATGTGCTCGTCGGCGCCCACCTGAGCCATAGAGCACCAGCCCTGGCTCTCGATGAAAATCTTTCCTTCTTCGTTCTCCTTACTACCAATCTTATTGCCGAAGAAGTCATAGGCACGGAGATACCACTCTCCGTCCCAACCGTGGGCCTTTACGGCATCGGCCATCTTAACCAACTCTCCATTGGCCGATGCCATATAGCTCTGCAGTTTATTGTTGTGCGTATCGTTTAATCCGTTTACGGTGAACTGTGCCTTCTCCACAGCCTTGAGCAACTCGGCATACAGGCGGCCGCAGTAGAGGAACAGGCCGGCAATCATGAGCGACTCGGCCTTAGAGCCCTCGGTCTTGTTCTCAGTGGTCTGGAACGACTCGTTGGGGTCGTTAGAGAAGCAGTTGAGGTTGAGGCAATCATTCCAGTCGGCACGTCCGATAAGGGGAAGTCCGTGGGGACCCAGGTTCTCAACGACGTGGTTGAACGAAACACGCAGGTGCTCCATGAGGGTCACCTCGCTGCCCTCCACGTTGTCGAAGGGTACCATCTCGTTGAGGATGTCAAAGTCACCGGTTTCCTTGATATAAGCCACAGTGCCATAGATGAGCCACATGGGATCGTCGTTGAAACCGCCGCCTATGTCGTTGTTACCGCGCTTGGTGAGGGGCTGGTACTGGTGGTAGCAGCCGCCGTCGGGGAACTGAGTCGACGCAATGTCGATGATGCGCTGGCGGGCGCGTGAGGGAACCTGATGCACGAAGCCCAGGAGGTCCTGGTTGCTGTCGCGGAATCCCATGCCACGGCCAATGCCGCTCTCGAAGAAACTTGCCGAACGAGAGAAGCAGAAGGTAATCATGCACTGGTACTGGTTCC
>DCGA01000160.1:17737-18174 GCA_002314465.1 bacterium UBA1790
TCCAGATGTTGACCATGCGGTCGAGGCGCTCGTCCTCGCTCTTCACGCTGAACTTGCCCAGCAGGCCGTCCCACATAGCACGCAACTCGGCAAACGCTTCGTCGACCGCCTCAACGGTTGCAAAACGATTGATAACCTCGCGCGCGTTCACCTTATTAATAATATAGGGAGCTTCCCATTTCTCTTCGTCCTTGTTCTCGACATATCCGAGTACGAATACCAGGTCACGGCTCTCGCCGGGCTGCAGGGTCACCTCGACGCAGTGCGATGCGATGGGACTCCAGCCGTGGGCCATGCTGTCGGTCGACTTGCCGTCGATAACAGCCTGGGGCGCGTCAAAGCCGTTGTACATGCCAATGAATGACTCGCGGTCGGTGTCAAAACCGTCGGCGCAAGTGTTAACCGAATAATATGCATAGTGATTGCGGCGCTCGCGG
>DCGA01000135.1:0-170 GCA_002314465.1 bacterium UBA1790
TGGCAGTAGTTATTGATATCGTTGTATTCCCACAAGAGTTTGTGTTTCTTGATATCCCATGCCTGGAAAGTCTTGTAACCACCCTGGTAGAGGATGCCGTTGCTCACCACGCCGTCGGCAACATAGGGGCCCTGGGCGTCGTGAGCCCACACCATCTTGCCACTGGTCTT
>DCGA01000135.1:258-7672 GCA_002314465.1 bacterium UBA1790
GCACCGGTCTTATACTCCCACTTAACCGCGGCAGTGTTCTTGTCGATGGCCTTGCAGTAGCCCAGCGAGTTGCCAAAGTAGATGTTCTTGTCATCAACGCCCAGGCGGGTGAAGATGGAAGCGTTGTCGGCATATACCTTCTCTACCTTGAAAGGAACGGGAACCTTATTCTCGACAGCCTCGGCTGGGAACGAGTCAAAGTCGGTGTTGATTTTGTAGGCATACTTCAATTCAGGCTCGTTTTTAAGTCGCTTGTCATAGACGTGGATGAAGTTGCGCTTGAGGTCGATGTCGAAGATTGTGTATCCATAATCGCCCTNNGCGCCCTTGCCCATGTCGAGCGCGCGTACCATGATGCCGTTGATGCCCAGTGTCTCATACTGCCTCCAGCGGTGGTAATGACCGCTCTGGTGGGTGATAACGGGATATTTCTTGAGGACGTTAACGTAATCCTTGTAGTTGTCGAGGTCGTCGAGCATGGGATAGTGGTTAATGCTGAACACCTTCATGCCGGGCTTGAGTTGCTCGCTGAGCGTCTTGTCGAGCCAGATGAGGTCTTCTTGCTTGATGTGGCCGTCGCCCATCTTCATGAACGGGCCGCAATTCATGCCTATGACAAACAGGTTACCCATAGTGAAAGTGAAACGGTCTTGTCCCCACAGGTCATTGAAAGTCTTGCAAGCACTCTGGCTCCAGGTGTTCTCGTGGTTGCCAGGGATGATGTAGAAAGGCTTGGTCACCTGGTCAAAGATAGCCTTGACATTGCGCAACTGCTCATCACTGCCCTCGTTGGTGAGGTCGCCGGTCATGATGCATGCATCGACGTCACTCGCATTAATCTCGGCCACAGCCTCGCGCAACTTGCCCTCGTTGGCATTGCCCGGGGTAACATGGATGTCGCTTAAGATGGCAAACTTCTGTGCCTGTGCTCCCATGAGCGTAAGCAGTGCCAGGAGAGCGATAAAAAGTATTCGTTTCATACTATATTGTTGGGTTTATGTTTCTTTCTACAAAGTTACAGTTTTTTTGCCAAACTCGTTGTCAATATACAAAGATTCTCATGCCGGGGGCAGTGAGTGACTTGCCTGGGAGGTAGTCGATTCCTGCAACAGAGGTCTTCTCGCCCATGTCGATTACTATGAGATGGGGAGCAGGCGAACCGGGTTCGGTACACCAGTGGGTAGACTCCTGCAAGTCAATGGCCTTGTCAAGGGTGTGGTTGCCGGCAAGGAGTTCGCTGTCGGCGTAATGAGCCACCCAGTTTTCACGCGACAATCGCTTACCCCGCGCATCGAGGGCATAAAGTTCGGACAAAGTCACTGCATCGCTACCGGTAAACTCAATGGCGAGATAGCGGCCGGTTGCTGCAGCGGGGAAACCGAACGTCTGCCAACCGGCAAGTGCGGGAGTTGCCACGAGTACGGGGGTTGCCGAGTTAAGGTCGGGACGGTTGCCAGGCGCATTGTGCTTAGCACTCTTGGGCAGTTGCAAGAGGTCGAGTTCGGGTTTGTCCTGTCCCCAAACCTCAGCCTTGGCGGGTCCTACCACGTCGTAAACCATTATTTCGTTCTCACCCTTGTTGAGCCAGCAACCGGGGCAGTAGAGAGTTTGCTGCGGACCAATGCTCCAAAAGCGGCCAAGTGCGTGGCCGTTAACAAATAGTTGGCCCTTGCCCCAATGCTGCAGGTTGATGAATGTGTCGCCCGCTTTCTTGAGGTTGAACTTGCCTACATAGAGTCCGGGGCCGCTTTGCGGCAATGTGGTGACAAACGGCTTGGTCGACAGGTGGTCATAGCCGTCGGGGATTGTCGAGATAGTCCAGTCCTTGAGGTTGATAACGGCTTCGTTCCCATCGAGTTCACAAGTGACGGTCACATCCTGTGTGATGCCCTTGTAGTCCTTGATGGCACGGCCGAAGTTGATGCGTCCCATAGCCTCAACCACGAGGGTAAGCGTGTCGCCACGGTTCACTGCGGGCAAAGCCAATGTACGCTCGCCCAGTACGCGGTCGATAGAGCCCACGCGGGTGCCGTTAACATAGGCCTGAACATAGTCGTGAGGCTCATTGACGGTAAGCATTGCCCCCTCACCCAGAGCGGGCATAATAGTGGAATAGATAGCAGTACCCCACCCCATATCGAGATCCTCGAAGCACTTCACGTCACGGCTATGTACCGTAGTGTCGACAAGTGCATCAAGTGTAATGGCGCGTGTGAGTGTTACTCCGGGGAATGAAATAGTACCCATGGGAGCCTTGGGAACGGCAGGGAGTTTGCTTTTTGAATACTTCTGCAATGTATTGCGCAACAGCCAGAACTTCTCGGTGGGTGCGCCCTGCTCGTTGATAGGTGCATCATAGTCGTAACTGGTCACATCGGGGGCAAACCCGGGAGAATTGGCACCGGCCCAGTGTCCGAATGATGTACCTCCGTGAGTCATATAGAGTGAGAAACTGATGCCACGCTGAAGCATCTGGTCAATGCCGTCGACCATGTCGGCAGCCGGGCGGGTCTCGTGACGGGCACCCCACTTGTCGAACCACCCGCTCCAGAACTCAGAGCACATGAGCGGTGACGACGGGCGCATAGACTTGAGGCGCGCAAACTGCTCGTCGATGTTGCTACCGGTACCGAAGTTCATGGTCCACACCAGGTCGTCGAGGCCATTGAGGTGGAAATTGCTCGACCAGTCGCACTGGAAGAGAGTGAGGTCTTTGCCGTAGACATCGCGCAAGGTGTTGCGTATCTCGCCCACATATTGCTTGTCCTCGCCGTAAGAGCCGTATTCGTTCTCGACCTGCATCATGATGATGGGGCCTCCGTTGGCAATGGTGAGGGGTGCGAGTTGCTCTCCCACCTTCTGCTCAAATATCTTAACGCGCTCCATGAAGTAAGGATCGCGCTCGCGCAAGCGTATGTCTTTTTTCTTGAGCAGCCACCAGGGCAGTCCACCCATCTCCCACTCGGCGCACACATAGGGGCCGGGGCGCACAATAACGTACATGCCGTGCTTCTGCGCCAATCGGCAGAAAGCCGCGATATCGTTGTTACCCGAAAAATCGAACTGTCCTTCCTTAGGCTCGTGAATATTCCAGAACACATACAGGCACAGGGTGTTCATACCCAGCGACTTGCACATCTTTATACGATGTTCCCAATAGGGCTGCGGGATGCGAGGATAGTGAACTTCGGCAGCCTTAACGATAAATGGAGTACCGTTAAGCAGGAATGTCTTGTCACCAGCAGTAAAAGTGCCACTGCCATGAACCGGCGCAGCAACCGCGCAACATGCCACCATTGCAGCAATTGCAGCGTATACTAATCTAAAAAGGCTTTTCATGTTACAAAGGTAATGTTTTTTGCGCTATTACTCAACCATGTAAAACCTTTTTTTGGTGATAACTGCGAATAATGCGGGCAACTTGTCATTACTGCATTCTTCTTGTGCCATCACATTTAGGGTAATCGGCACAACCCCAGAAATGCTCACCCTGATGTGTTCCTTTCTTTATAGTGCGTTGAAGCATAGGGGCTCCACACTTGGGGCAACGCGGTGCTCCATGAGTATTAGCCTTATCCTTTAACGTCGCGACACGTTCTTGAGTCATATTCTCGGTGAAACCGCCCTCCTCCTTGAAGTCACCCAGTCGTTTATTGATTTGGGCTGTAAGCAATTGTTTTACACGCTCACAAAGTACCACTATCACACATGCCGAGTGAATGGAATCATCGCTACGCAGCAATACTGCAAAGCGTGAATACTCGGCAAGGATGTATTCACTAACTTCGGCCAGATAGTCCTGTGTAAACACAGGCGCATCTTTAAACTGAAAGTTGCGTACCTCCACATAGCGTTGGTCATCAGTGTGCCACATCGTAGAGCCGCAACGCATGAGCCAGTTCAAGTAATCTCCCTCAAGTTCACTCACACTGGCACGAGCCACATCAAGCAATCTCAACTCAGTCTCATAACTTGTCTGGTGACGTGACGATCCCTCGGCGATATTGGCAGGAACGGTAAGAGCCGCCATTTCCATCTGGTCACGCAGCCTGCCGCAAGGATCCACCTTATAATCTACAAAACGCTTGCAGAAGCTCTGTGTAGCAAGCTGCAAGATGTTGCCAATACGCCATGTGAACAATGACATATACCCATTGACAGAATGGATGTTAATCATATAATAGAGAATTATTAAATTTATTTCGAGATTTCGATACTTCGAGTTATCGATACTTCGAGTATTCGATATTTCGAGTATTCGGATATTCGATGCAAATTTATAAAAATCACAGATTCTTTACAACCTTAATGCGATTTTATTTGTACCTTTGCGCACATGAAAGTTTATCTTCTCAACCACTTGCAAGACATTACGCCCCAGCAACTGGAGCGCGACCTGCAATGCCTGCCGCAATGGAGGCGTGACGCGGCGCTTGCCTACAAGCACCATGTCGGTCGTGTACAGTGTGCCGAGGCCTACCTGTTGCTCATGCAGGCACTTTGCGAGGGGTATGGCATTGAGGACGAACAGACATTCGACACTGGGGAACACGGCAAGCCGTCGCTTCACGACCACCCCGAGATTCACTTTAACCTGAGCCACTGCAAGAAAGGCGTGATATGCGTGGTTGATGATGCTCCGGTGGGATGCGACATAGAAAGTATTGCAACTAAGGTTGATCCACAACTGTGCAACTACTGCATGAGCGAACAAGAAACCGAGCAGATAATGACGGCCAAGGAGCCTACTATAGAGTTTGCACGCCTGTGGACCATGAAGGAGGCTGTAGTGAAACTCACCGGCGAAGGACTTATAACACCCTTGCGCGAGATTCTGGACAATATACCCGGCATAACGATAGAGACACATGCCGATGAGGCCCACGGCTATGTGTACAGCATTGCACAATATAAAAAATAGGTGGATAGACAGTTCTATTCACCCATTTTTTTTCACATAAAACAAAAACGGAACCCTTTCGAGTTCCGTCTTGTGGTGATTCGCACAGGATTCAAACCTGTAACCTTCTGATCCGTAGTCAGATGCTCTATTCAGTTGAGCTAGCGAACCATATTTCCGTTTTGCGAGTGCAAAGTTACTACAATAAGTTGGATTGACCAAATTTTTTCACAACTTTTTTTGATAAAAAAATTGCGTAGTTTTGTTCTCGCTTATGTTTCAATAAATTAGTGCAACCAAGTTGCGACAGCCCAAACAGCAAAAATTGCGAGAGCAATGAGTGTGGGCACTACGAGAGTCTTGTAGTTAACCAGATAAAGCTCGCTCTTGGGAACATCCAAGGGTTCGGGTTTCTGGTCAGCGGTCTTGAGCTGAGACTCGTCGGCGGGATTGATGGGTTGCTCCTCTTCGTTATATAAACATGCCTTCATAATTCTGTTTCTTTATTTATGATTAGTGGTGCAAAGTTAGTTATAATTTCGGGAATAACGATAGTATTTTTGAAAAAACTATCGAATTTGTGTAACTTTGCACCAGTGAAACGCAAACTCTACATATTTAATCCCGAGAACGACATGGCTCTGGGCTGCGGGCACAACAGTTACAATGCCCCGGCTTGGACCGTGAGGTTTAGGAACGACCTTGAGATTCTGCCCGCCTACATCGCCGAGCCTGGCTGCATGCTGCTGGTGCGTAATGCCGCAGCATCGCAGGCGTGGCTCAACGGGCATAGCCTTGATGTGGAAGTCGTTACCGCATCGCAGTTGCGCGGAATGCGAGATGTAGAGGTAATGCCATGGGGATGGAGCCAACCGCTATGCAAGGAACTCACCGTTGCGGGCCTTCACAAGACCGAACTGCCTGACGAGGCAGCGATGGAAACCGTGCGTAGCCTGGCACACCGCCGCACATCCATCGCGGTACACAAAGCAATCGCCGAGGAAACAGGCATGGAGTTCTCCCCTATCCCTGTAGAACTGAGCGATGCCGATGCTGTGACACGATGGGCCATAGAACACCCCGGGTGCTACATCAAGACACCGTGGAGCGGTAGCGGCCGAGGCATATACCGCGCCATCGACACCGATACAGCCGAGTTTGCCCGCTGGTGCAAGGGCGCGATAGCCCGCCAAGGGTCGGTGCTGTGCGAAGTTGCACTTGACAAGGTGCTCGACTTTGCCATGGAGTATCGCTGCAGCGGGAACAGATGCGAGTTTGCGGGATACTCGGTATTTGCCAGCGATGAGCAAAACCAGTATGGCAGCGGCATAGTGGATAAGGTTGCCACACTGCACGACATCATCGCGGCTCAATATCCCGAAGTCGACATGATAACCGAGGCGATGCGCCGCGTGGTAGAACGCCTCATAGCACCACACTACAACGGCTACCTGGGCGTGGACATGCTGCTCTACCGCACCGAGGACGGGGAAATCAAGTTAGACCCGTGTGTAGAAGTGAACCTGCGCTGCACCATGGGCCTCGTGACAAGCGTCCTGGGCGAGCGACACGGCATTAGGGGCAAGTTTGCAATCGTGCCAGCAGCCCAAGCCACACACCCACTCACCCCCATATACGGCGACACCCGCCATGCAGCAGTGCTAACGGAGGAATAAGCCACATAGGCTATATAGGCCACATAAATATGATATAAAACAGAAAAAGATGCCGAGTGGCATCTTTTTTATTTTCAGAAAGTCTTGAGGATAGTGTAGAGATGGTTGACGGGGAGGCCCATCACGTTGTAGTAGCAACCGTTGATGCCCGTTATGCCCATGTATCCTATCCACTCCTGGATGCCGTAGGCACCGGCTTTGTCATAGGGGCGGTACACATCTATATAATGGTAGATTTCCTCGTCGGAGAGAGAGGCAAAAGTCACCTCGGTAACGTTGCTGAAGGTTTCGCTCTTATCGCGAGAAGCAACCGTCACGCCAGTAATCACCTCGTGGGTACAGCCCGAGAGAGCCCGAATCATGCGATAGGCA
Organism: bacterium UBA1790; assembly: GCA_002314465.1. GTDB lineage: Bacteria > Bacteroidota > Bacteroidia > Bacteroidales > Muribaculaceae > Sodaliphilus. The sequence continues at coordinate 7,207 of DCGA01000135.1, forward strand.
TCGTCGCGATCCTGCGGCTTGCCCATTACCTCACCGGCACACAGCACTATGGTGTCGGCTGTGATAATGAGTTCGTTTGCCGTGAGTTGATAGGCCGAGGCTTTCTTTTGTGACAGATAAGCAGCCACTTCGTTGAGGGGCAACGATTCATCATAAGACTCGTCTATGCCCTTTACAGTCTCTACGCGGAAGTCCACACCGAGGCCTGCGAGGAGTTCTCGGCGACGGGGCGAATTACTCGCCAGCACTATATCGTATTTACTAAGGTTTTCTAACATCTTCAGATTATTTCATTACCAGCCGAAAGCATGGAGATCGCTGAGCCACATGCCCTGTGCCTTCATTACCTGCTCCAGGAGATCACGCCCTACCCCGTAACCACCGTTGCAAGGGCTTACATAGGTGGCAGCCTCGATGGCCTCTTCACAGGCATCGGCAGGAACCACAGCAAGGCCAGCGGCACGAA
>DCGA01000135.1:7682-8570 GCA_002314465.1 bacterium UBA1790
ACGAAGGACAGGAAGGTCGGGGATGTCATCGCCAACGAATGCCACCTCATCGGGAGCGAAGTTGTACTTATTCATCCACTGCTCAAATACCGGCAACTTGACCGAAGCGCCAAGGCACACATCCTGTACGCCAAGTCCCTCAAACCGGGTTCGTACCGCCGCGGTGTTGCCGCCACTGATGATGGCAATCTTGAGACCGCACTTCACAGCAAGCTGCAAAGCGTAGCCGTCCTTGATATTAACCATACGCATGGGTTCGCCCGAAATGTGCAAGGGTATAGTGGACGGTGACAGCACACCGTCTACATCAAAGGCAATGCCTTTAATCTTTGTCAAGTCGTAATCTATCATAATTGTATCTTAATCGTTTGCAAATTTACTTCAAAAATCGTACTTTTGCAAGCATGAAACGAACATTCCTGATCTTAGCGAGCATATTGATGTGTATAGCATGCGCCAGTGCGCAGAGCGAATCGCAATATAAAGTGCGTCACGACAGCCTGCACGTGTACCTGTCGTGGGAATCAATGTTTGACGGCGTTGCCGACACGATAATAATGAATCCCGAATTTGATGCTGTCACCCCATATAACATTGAGTTTGACTGCATCAAGAAAGACCTTAACAAACTCGTGAAAAACGAGGCTGTGGCGGTTGCCGTGGGCGACACACTGTGGTTTGTCAACTCCAATTGGATTAAGAAAAACTTTGAAGGCCCGTGCAAGAAAATGAAAAACTATGTGCCCCTGTATTTCTCGGCAAAAGTTGCGTTCGTGCAATGGGCAGGCTTCACCGTGCCCGAGTTCTTCGTCAACAGGAGCAACATAGAGATGTTCCTCGACGACCCGCACCTGTATATCCTCGACTTTGACAACGCAACCGTGGAAC
>DCGA01000135.1:8605-8956 GCA_002314465.1 bacterium UBA1790
TCATTGACTTGCTCGACATGTACCCCGACCTGAAGCGGCGCTACCAGATGATGCGCGACTACGATGAAGAGTACATGATAGATGATTTCTTCCTGCAATATGTGGAACGTCTAAGCCAAGACCCGAGCGTGCCGTTCCTGTTCTGACAACACAACCAAAAAGAAAAAGGTCTCCCCTCCGAAACGGTATCGGAGGGGAGACTATTTTTATTATCTTTACCCGCGGGGATTAGCCTTTGATTTCCCAGCCGAGAGCAGAAGCGCCGAGGATAGCAGCATCGGCTTCCTTCATCTCGCTGAAGACAATCTTAATCTTGCCACGCCACAAGGGAAGTACGTTCTTGTCGAAAGT
>DCGA01000135.1:8978-9239 GCA_002314465.1 bacterium UBA1790
GATGGGCTTCATGATGAGGTCGCCACTCTTAGCAAGGCCGCCGAAGATAACGAAAGCCTCGGGAGCAGAGAATGCAGTGAAGTCGGCAAGAGCCTCGCCCAGGATTGTGCCGGTGTATTCAAAGATTTCCTTTGCAATCTGGTCGCCAGCGATAGCAGCGTCATATACATCCTTTGAAGTAATAGAAGCGATATCGAGTTCACGGAGCTTAGAGTCTTCCTTGCGAATCTCGAGGAACTCGCGAGCTGTGCGAGCAACACC
>DCGA01000179.1:0-2898 GCA_002314465.1 bacterium UBA1790
GGGTTACCGCCAGCGCGAAGCATATAATCTGTTGTTAGATACAGTCTTACTTGTTTACCTGGAAGCGGTTGAAACCGTCCTTGAGGTGGGCAACTACCTGGTTGGCAGCAGCAAGACCAGCGTTGATGTTAGCCTCAGCGGTCTNNCGGTCTGTGCACCCATCTTCTTGGGGGTGAACATCACGCGGTCGCCAAATTTCTCCTCATACTCAGCCGCTGCATCGGGCTTGATGTCAGCAACATAGCGCAGGTCGGTGCGAGCCTCAAGTGCCTCGGCAAGGCTTGCCTCGTCAATCACTTCCTTGCGGGCAGCATTGATGAGTACGCCGTTCTTGGGCATGAGCTCAACCAGAGCCTTGTTAACCGAACCGCGGGTTTCGTTGGTTGCGGGAATGTGCAGGCTCACATACTGGTTGTTCTTGTACAGGTCTTCAAGGCTGTGAACGGGAGTGATGCCGTCGGCTTCCATAGCCTCGTCCTTTACCCAGGGGTCAAGGGCGCTAACCTTCATGCCGAATCCCTTGGCGATGCGAGCCACGTTGCGGCCCACTGCACCATAGGCGTGGATACCCAGGGTCTTGCCCAGGAGTTCTGTACCTGATGTACCGTTGTAACGGTTGCGGATGAGGGTTACGAGCATACCCATAACGAGCTCAGCAACAGCATTGGCGTTCTGGCCGGGGGTGTTCATCACGCACACGCCGTGGGCTGTAGCCTCGGCGAGGTCGATGTTGTCATAACCTGCACCGGCGCGTACCACTACCTTGAGTTCCTTGGCAGCGTCAAACACTTCCTTGTCTACCTTGTCACTGCGAACGATGAGACCGGCTGCATCAACTACAGCTGCCAGCATGTCGGCCTTAGTACCTTTCTCTACGAGTACGAGTTCGTGGCCACCAGCCTCGATTACTTCCTTGATGCCCTGTACTGCAACGGGTGCAAAGGGCTTCTCGGTTGCAACTAATATCTTCATAATATATAATAATGTGTGATATTACTATTACTTGTTTTCAAACTCCTTCATTGCCTCAACGAGTACCTTAACGCTCTCAAGTGGGAGTGCATTGTAGGTCGATGCGCGGAAACCACCAACGCTGCGGTGGCCCTTGATACCTACGATACCCTTGGTGCTTGCAAAGTCGATGAAGTCTTTTTCGAGCTCTTTGTACTCGGGCTTCATTACGAAGCAGATGTTCATTACCGAACGGTCCTCAGCGGCTGCTGTGCCTACGAACATCTTGCTTGAGTCGATAGCGTCGTACAGATAAGCGGCCTTGTCCTCGTCCATCTTCTGGAGTACCTTCACGCCACCCAGTTCCTTGTACCACTTGAGGGTCTGCAGTGCTGCGTAAACGGGGAATACGGGAGGAGTGTTGAACATAGAGCCCTTGTCGATGTGGGTCTTGTAGTTGAGCATTGTGGGAATCACGCGGTCTACCTTGCCCAGGATGTCTTCCTTAACGATTACGAAGGTAACACCGGCGGGAGCAATGTTCTTCTGTGCACCACCGTAGATAAGCGCATACTTTGATACGTCTACCGGACGAGAGAAGATGTCGCTCGACATATCGGCTACCAAGGGAACGTTTACATCATAGTCCTCGCGAATCTCGGTACCGTAGATGGTGTTGTTGGTAGTGATGTGGAAGTAGTCAGCATCGGCGGGAATCTCATAGCCCTTGGGGATGAATGTGTAGTTGGCTTCCTTTGACGAACCCACGCAAGCAACCTCACCAAAGAGTTTTGCCTCCTTCATTGCCTTGTTGGCCCATGTACCGGTGTCAAGATACGCTGCCTTCTTGTTGAGAAGGTTGTAGGGTACCATGCAGAACTGGGTGCTTGCACCACCACCCAGGAAAATTACGCGATAACCTGCGGGGATGTCAAGGAGTTCCTTGAACAGTGCCTCGGCCTCGTCCATCACAGCAACGAATTCCTTGCTGCGGTGAGAGATCTCAAGAATTGACAGGCCGGTGCCTGCAAAGTCACGAATTGTCCACACTCTTGTCAAGTGTGAACTGGCTCAGGATAGATGGTCCTGCATAGAAATTGTGTTTCTTCATAACCTAAGTAGTTTGAAAAAAAGATATGTAAAATAAGTTACTTACAATTTGTTTCAGCATCCGGGCAAAAATTACTTCTTGCACGACTACACAACAAAGATAGTGCTTTTTATTCAATTGAAAAAATAATGGTAATATAAAAATGTTAACCGTCGAAAATCGTTTTTTTAGCAAACTTGCGATTTATACACCACTTTGCCACTCAAATGAGTTCTTAACCCCATTAGTAACGCACTTTTTGATATCAATATGCCACTTTTTATGTTTTTTTGATAATTATAAAAATGTCAATTTGCTACAAGCAAAATAAAAAAAACACGAAAAATGGTAAAATAGTTGCCCGAAAATAGTGACTATTTAGAAAAAATACTATAAATTTGTCACGGAAACATAAAAAACTTCCATTAAACAAGGCTTATATAAAAAACCTCTTTTATAAACGTAGACATTTATCATGAACGTCAATCAAATTTTAGCCAATCTTGAGGCTAAGCACCCTGGCGAGAACGAGTACTTGCAGGCAGTGCGCGAGGTTCTGCTCACAGTGCAGGACGAGTATAACAAACATCCCGAGTTCGAAAAAGCTAAGATCATCGAGCGCATGGTTGAGCCCGATCGCATCTTCACTTTCCGCGTTACTTGGGTAGACGATAACGGCGATGTTCAGACTAACATCGGTTATCGCATCCAGTTCAACAATGCGATTGGTCCGTACAAGGGCGGTCTCCGTTTCCACGCTTCGGTTACTCCCTCTATCTTGAAGTTCCTCGGTTTCGAGCAGACTTTCAAGAACGCTCTTACTACTCTCCCCATGGGTGGTGCTAAGGGTGGTTCTG
>DCGA01000179.1:2956-7241 GCA_002314465.1 bacterium UBA1790
ATGCGTTTCTGCCAGGCTTTCATGATTGAGCTGTGGCGCAACATCGGTCCCGACATGGATGTTCCCGCTGGTGACATCGGCGTTGGTGTTCGCGAGGTTGGTTACCTCTATGGTATGTACAAGAAACTCACCCGCGAGTGCACAGGTACACTCACTGGTAAGGGCTTTGAGTTCGGTGGCTCACGCATCCGTCCCGAGGCTACAGGTTTCGGTGCTTGCTACTATGTTGAGAATATGCTTAAGGACCTCGGCACTACTTTCGAGGGCAAGAAGATCTCAGTTTCTGGCTTCGGTAACGTTGCTTGGGGTGCTGTGACTAAGGCTACTCAGCTCGGCGCTAAGGTTGTTACTATCTCAGGTCCCGACGGTTACGTTTACGATCCCGATGGTATCAGCACTCCCGAGAAGATTGAATATATGCTCGAACTTCGCTCAAGCGGCAACGACGTTGTTGCTCCTTACGCTGAGAAGTTCCCCAACGCTCAGTTCTTCGCAGGCCGCAAGCCTTGGGAACAGAAGGTTGACATCTGCATGCCTTGCGCTACTCAGAACGAGGTTCGCCTCGCCGACGCTGAGATGATGCGCGACAACAAGGTTATGCTCGTTGCCGAAGTTTCTAACATGGGTTGCCACGAGGAGGCTATCCACCTGTTCCTCCAGAACAAGATGGTTTACGCTCCCGGTAAGGCTGTAAACGCTGGTGGTGTTGCTGTTTCTGGTCTTGAGATGACTCAGAACGCTCAGCACATCTACTGGAGTGAGGCTGAGGTTGATGAGAAGCTCCACCAGATCATGAACGACATCTATGCTCAGTGCTGCGAGTATGGCAAGGAGGAAGATGGTTATATGAACTACATGAAGGGTGCTAACATCGCCGGTTTCATGAAGGTTGCTAAGGCTATGATCGGCCAGGGCATCATCTAATTAAGTCAAGAATCAACTTTCTATAACATAGATTGCTTAACTAATATTTTTGACGGAAGGCAGGTCACCGTAATACGGCAACCTGCCTTTATTTTTCCTGTCATTACAATACAGCGAGCCCCGGACTGTAAGGTCCGGGGCTCTGTAGTTATCTTTGTGATTCCTTGTTTACTTGGTCAGGGCATCGGCGAGTGCTTTTAGGGCGGGGGCATCGGTGCTGTGGTAAGCCGACATGATGGTAACCACAGGCTCCACGATGTTGATGTCCTTCATTTGCTCGAGTGTCGCTTTCATCACGCGAGTAGCACATGGTGCCCAGGTCCCGTTCTCCACAAGTGCTACGGTGCGCTTCTGGTATGCTTTGTGTCCGAGGCGCGACAGGAAGAATTCCATGGGGGTGAATACGCCTCCGTCATAGCTTGATGCACACAGCACAAGGCGGTCATAGCGGAATGCATCTTCCACGGCCTCGGCAATGTCATCGCGGCTTAGGTCGGTAAACGCTACCTTCTCGCCGCGTGAACGCAGCATCTCGGCAAGGCGCTCGGCTACTGCCAGCGTGTGGCCGTGAATCGATGCCACTGCGATGAACACTCCCTTGTCTTCGGGCTCATAACTGCTCCAGGTTTTATATTTGTCAAGGTAGAAACCGAGGTTCTCGTTCAGGATGGGACCGTGCAGAGGGCATATCACTTTAAGGTCGGTACCGGCCAGTTTGTTGAACAGTGATTGAACTGGCAAACCGTATTTTCCCACGATGTTGAAGTAGTAGCGGCGGGCCTCACAGGTCCAGTCATCCTCGTCGGCATCATATACGCCGAACTTGCCGAAGGCATCGGCACTGAACAGTACGCTGTCCTTGGCGTCATAGGCCACCATCACCTCGGGCCAGTGTACCATTGGGGCTGCTATGAACTTAAGGGTGTGGGCACCCAGTGCGAGTTCGCCTCCGTCGGCAACAACGACCTTTCGGCTGTCGAAGTCATATCCTTCGAAGAATTGGCTCAGATAGGTGAACGTCTTGGAGTTGCCCACTACCTTTGCATCGGGGTAGGTTTCAAGGAAACGCTTCACTCCTGCGCTGTGGTCAGGCTCTACATGGAGCACTACGAGATACTTGGGCTTGCGGCCTGCAAGTGCTGCGTCGAGCACTGCCAGCCATTCGTCTATCTTGCGCGCGTCGACGGTGTCCATGACTGCTATCTGCTCGTCTTCAATCAGGTATGAGTTGTAAGCCATGCCTTCGGGAAGCATGTACTGACTCTCGAAGATATCCAGTTCACGGTCGTCAACACCTATGTATTTTATTGTCTCTGAGATATATCTGCTTTTCATTGTCTTTGTGTATTGGTCTTTGTGTATAAAAAACCACTTGCCCGGTTAGCGGACAAGCGGTTCTATTCTTTTCAAGCGCGATGAGTATTATAACTCCTCTCTTTCCTTAGCCACGTTGCGGAAGGCGAGCTTCTCTTCAACATACTCCTGAGTTGCAATCAGAGTGGGCTTCGGCAGCTTCTCGTAGTAACGAGAAATCTCAATCTGCTCACGGTTTTCCGAAATCTCTTCCAGATTGTCGTTCATCGAAGCAAACTCCTGGAGCTTCTTCTCAAGGTCGTTCTTCATCTCGGCTGCAATCTGGTTGGCACGCTTGCTTATCACACACACGGTTTCATAGATGTTACCTGTCTGCTCGGCCAGTTCTACGAGGTCGTGCACTGTGGTGGTGAGGGGTGCGTTTGTCTTTTTGTAATCCATTGTAAGTATATAAGTTTTGTCGTTATTATTTTCCGTTGATAAATTTGTTGGCCACCTTAAAGATGTTCTCGGCTTCCTTGATGCTGTTGCTGGTGGGGAAGTCGTTGATAAATGAGTAGTACTCGTCGATGACGGTGCGCATGCGCTCTTCTTTCTTCTCCTCAACGCTCTCTACGGCCTCGCGGTAGCGTGCTTTGAGCACGAGCATCTCAAGTTGCTCTTTGTATTTGCTGTAGGGGTACTCCTTGATGGCGTTCTTGGCTGTAATCACCGCGCTCTCATAGTTGTTGCCCATGTAGTTGCCCAGGTTGTAGTATAACTGTGCATTCTCAAGTTCCTTGAGCACGAGTTTGTCTTGAAGCTCAAAGATTGCGCTCTGGGCAATCGACACCTTGTCGCTCTTGGGGAAGTAGTCAAGGAATGCCTGCAGTTCCTCAATGGCCTTGTGGGTTCCGCTCTGGTCGAGCTGTGACTCGGGGGAGTCAATGTAGTAGCCATAACCTGTGTAGAAGCGCGCAAGCTCGGCATACTGGCCTTTGGGATAATGCTGGTAGTAGTTCTTGAAGTAAGAACCGGCATTGTCATAGTCCTTGTTCTCGTAGTAACTCAAGCCCAGCAGATAAAGCGATTCCTCGGCCTTGTCTGTGCCCTTGAATACATTGATGAGGTCGGAAAGTATGGTCGATGCCTGTGAGTAGCGCTGTTCTTCAAACGCTCTCTTGGCATATTCATACTTGTAGTTGTAATCTGTGCTCTTGAGCACCTTGTTGTATTCACCGCAAGATGTCATAAGCAGCGCTACGCCTATTGCAAATAATATATTTTTCTTCATTTGTTGCCTATAATGGTAGTTTCAACTTGCAAAGTTACTCATATTTCCTTTATAAGACAAACCATTAGTGCTAATTTTAAGATTTTTCTACGTTAAATAATGTATTATTTGCGACACTTTGCACTTTATTTCCCTTTTTTCTTGCCCTTCAGCCTTTTTAGATGTAATTTTGCAGTGTGAATATCAAACCGAGATACATAGAACTGCTTGCTCCGGCTCGCGATGCCCAGGTGGCAATCGACGCTATTGACCATGGTGCCGATGCCGTGTACATGGGGCCCGCACGCTTCGGGGCAAGGGCCATGGCTGGCAATTCGGTCGACGACATTGCTCGCGTGTGCGACTATGCTCACAAGTTCCGTGCCCGTGTCTATGCCACGGTCAACACTATTGTCTACGACGACGAACTGCAACAGGTCGAGGACCTCATTAGGCAACTCTATGACGCTCAGGTCGATGCGCTTATCGTGCAGGACCTTGGCGTGCTTCGTTTGGATTTACCGCCCATTGCGCTTCACGCCAGCACGCAGTGCGACTTGCGCACGCCCGAAAAGGCTCTGTTCCTTCAGGAACTGGGTTTCTCGCAGCTGGTTATGGCGCGCGAACTCTCGCTTAGCGAAATCAAGGCAATTCACGACTCTGTCAAGGTGCCTCTCGAGGGATTTGTACATGGCGCTTTGTGCGTTAGCTATAGCGGGCGTTGCGCTCTCAGTCAGGCGGTTAAGGGACGCAGCGCCAACCGCGGACAGTGTGCCCAGATGTGCCGTCTCCCTT
>DCGA01000139.1:0-14852 GCA_002314465.1 bacterium UBA1790
CGATAGCAGTCCTTGATGCCTCGACTGTCTTTCCGTTAAGGTCGAGGACAACGCTCTTGCCTGCGGGAATAATAACTGTGGAGGTCTGCATGTCGGCGAGCATCACGATTGTGGTTGCTGTGCCGTCATCGGGTACTGCAGCAACCGCATCCGCAAGAGATGAATACTCAATGCCACCGCTCGTACAAACAGCGGAATTGAGAGTACTTACATTAGAGCCCGAATTAGACGGAGCCGTAATGCTTTCAAGATTATTGCTCTCAGAGGGAGCAAAATCAAAATTGCCACTGGTGGCAAGCGCATATCCCATTAATCCCGTTAGAGAAAGGATAAACGCTAACATCATGGTTTTGTAATGTTTTGCCATAATAATTAGTTTTATAAAACAATAAAATTGCACACATATATATATGAACATACCAACAACAGCAAATGCTGTCTGGCAAGAACATAATAAAACTAATTTGACAAAGTTTCAATTGAATTTTTTCCAAAAGGATAACTTTAGTTTTTTAAAGTTATAATAAAACAGGTAATAGGTAATTCCTTTATCCAATCAATGGAAAATCTTTTATACAACAACTTGTTCAATTGACGGCAACTCTGTCATTTTTTCCTGATTGCAAAATTACATGTTTTTATTTAATTATCAAAGAAAATATAAGGAAAAGTACTAAAAATGGTATAAATTTCAAAAATAACACGCGATACTCTTATAAAGAATCGCGTGTAAACCATATAAATAATATGTAAACTTTAATACTTTCTCGCCAGGAGATCGATTAGCGGGAAGTCGGCCGGGCACCAGTTGAGGGTGTGGAGTGCCGATGGTACGAGCCACTTGTGGTCGTTGTGCTCCAGTCGAGTGAATGCAGGCATCTCGCCCTCGGTAGCATTGCAGGGAGTGCAATGATAGAACATGAGGGTGATTTCAAAGTCGGGATAGGTGTGGTTGATAGTGGTGATGTGCTCCCCTACCTCAACCTCGAGCTCCATTTCCTCTATGAGTTCGCGATGCAGAGCCTGCTGCGGTGTCTCGCCGGGCTCAATCTTTCCACCGGGGAACTCCCAGTGATAAGCGGTATAATCGTGATTGGTTTCACCACGCTGCATGCACAGTATCTTACCGTCCCACTCAATCACTGCCGCTACTACCGTTATCTTCCTCATAAGACGCTGATGTTACTTAACAAGGCTCATGTTGAAACTCAAGCCGTAGTTAGTGTTTGTTGTGGGATAAGCAGTTGTCGATACCAGAGGAGTATTCATCTGGTGGTCGAAGTAAGCACCCATAGTGATGCGCTTGCTCACCTGATAGTTAGCAGTGAACTTGATGCTGAAAGTGCGTGTGCCGCTTGTAGCCTGTGCAGTATTGTCGACAATCTTGCGGATGAGCGCATTGTTGTTGTTGAACTGCAGGTCGAAGTTAAGAGTGAGGTCGTTGCTCACGCCTTGCTGTTTGCCACCCTTCATCTTGAGCACGGTGTTGAAATTGGCAATCTTATAACCAGCGCCGATAACAAACGATGTGGTGTTGGCCTCAACAACCTGACCCGCCGAACTGTTAAGAGAGAGTGTGCGCTGGTCGCGGTACTCACAGTTAAGCGTCATGTTATTGTTGAGTGTCATGTTGACACCGATGAGCGGAGCAAACTTCTCGGTAACGGTAATCGACGAGATGTTGTAGGGCGACGACGGAACGATAGAGCCCGTGAGCGCATCCTGTGTAAAGCCAAGGCCACTGCCTATATCAACCCAGTCGGTGAAAGAGTTGAACGAACCCACCTGATAAGTACACTGGTAAGCATGAGTGAGCGTAAAGGTCTTGAAATACTTAGAGAAGAACGGAAGTTTAGCCAGACCGTCGTAAGTAACACGCCAGTTGGGCAGAATCTCCTTAAGAGACGGGAACGGGCTGAGCGTAACCTTGCGTGCATCCTTACCAGAGTATGCAGCCATGAATGCAGGGATAAGCACATCACTGCTCATCTGGTTAACCGAGCCAAATGACGGGTCAAACTCCTGTCCGGCAGCCACATTACCCTTGATGAATCCACGGTTAGGATAAGTGGTGCCGATGTACTGGTCTTGCATGCGCTGAGCCACAATGGGGATATTGGCAAGGAATTCATCAAACACACCACTGTGATAGCCATTATCGCTGTTTCCACGTCCGGCAAATGCTGTAGCAATGGCCATGTGTGTCTTAGTGTAAGAACCCGCATAGAGCATGCCCATATCATCGTACATGAACTGCATCTGGCTTGTACGGTTATCGGTACGGTTGCCAGTGAGGGTAACCTTGAGACCCTTGACAGGCTCGAGCTGAACCTCGGCGTTAAACTCTTGAGTCTTGGAGAAAATCGCAGGTGTAGTCATGCTCTGGTCGCCCAGCAGCCAACCACGCGACTTAGCCTTCTCAACGTAGCTCTCGCCAACAAAACCGAATGCAAAGTCAAGACCCGGAGCCATTACATCGTAATGAGTGTTCTGACCGAAGATATCACCCACGTCGGGGATAAACTGCGGCAATGACAGGCTATTAGTGTTGCGCCAGCGCACGTTTACACTCTTGACGCTCATGAGTGCACGGGTGGTGTACTGTGCCAACTCGCTCCAGAATGACTTATTGACCGAGAGGTCCTCGGTAACGACAAACTTGATAGTCTTATCGCCAGTTGTGAGAATCTCCACATTATTATTATCGCGTACCTTAAAGTTTACGGCAAACGGTTTGTTGTCGGTGGTCGTAGCAGATACCTTGACCTTCTTCACATTAAGGTTATGCTTAATCACAAGAACCGAATCACTGTCGCTATGAAGTTTGAATGTTCGTTGGAACTTCTTAGCCTTAGTGGTCTTCTTGGGTCCAACGGTATTCTTGTTGGCCGAACTCGAGAACCTCTTGTTGACAGCCTGCAGGTAAGGAATCTTATTGTAGAACTGGTCCATACTCATGCGGAAGTCGATGTTGAGCGACGACTGATTGGCAACGGTGTTACCCGAAGAAACATTGTCGACAACAGTACCGCGGTCCCAACGATAGGTTGAGTTATAAGTAGCCGAAGCAGTGATGAAGCTCAAGATAGGCACAGCACTGAACGGAGCCTTATAAGAAGCCGTGAATGTCTGGTTATAGGCCCATGGAGTACCCAGGTCCTTGATACTGCGCCACACACTGTCGCGCCAGTCACGGTACTGGTCGGGGAAGAGTTCCTTATTAACCTGACCAATGGGCTCGAGGATGTGGGCAGTGGTGTTACTGTTGAACGAAACCGACAGAGACTTTGTGAAGTTCCATGTAATCGCAAACTGGCGGTCCCACAAGAAGTTCTTACTTACGGCAACAGGTAACTCAACGTCAATGCCAGTCTCGTTGCGGGTTTGCTGCTCGTAGTAGTAACGAGAGATGTTGGTACCAAACGATATATTAGTAGGCAACCAGCGGAACTCCCACTCACGGAAGAACTTCAGGTTCTTGTTCTTGGCATCAATAGCTTTCTTGAGCGGAGAGAACGGCTTGATGAAAGGCGTCCAGCTATATTGCATACTACCGCGGTAGTCGTTGGTATTCTCATAGACGTTGTCGGGGTCGTTGAGGTGCTGCTTGTTAGAAGAGTAGCTGAAAGTAAAGTTGGCAGGATCCCAAGGCATGGGGTTCTTGCTCTTCACATCAAACTTAAGACCCGAGACACTGAAACTCTTCACCGTGCGCTTAGTCTCGGCAAAGTTGTTGATAGAGTCACGCTGGTGCTGATTCTCGCAGGCATCGAGAGCATCCTTGAGCAAAACGTCCTGGTCAAGGGGATTATACTCGGGGATAGTGGTCTCGTTGCTGAAAGAGTAATAGATGGGGGCATGCAGCTTAGCCTTCTCGGGAAGGAAACGGCCGGCATCGCCCTGCACAGCGACATTGTACTGGTTATAGTTGTCCATGCGTCGCTGGCTGAGACTCTCGTTCACGGCACCGAATCCGTAAGTCTCCTTGTGGAAACCAACATTCACGGTAGCAATATCACTCATGTTGAGAGTAGCATTGGCCTTGGCTGCCCAACCGCCATTGTTATCAAAGTCGGTAACACGCATTTCATCAACCCATACAATACAATCCTTAGAAGTGGGTGCATTGTTGCGCACACCTATCATGAGCACGCGCACATCGCTCAGTGTGGGATTACCCATCACGAAGACGCGATGATTGGGATGGTCGGGATCCTGCTCCTGGTAACGCTGGAAATAAGACACCTCGGACGAACCGCTCAGTTTCTCGGCATTACGATGCTTCTTAACCTCGGTGAAAACATCAAGGTCGATATCCATAGTGTTGTTCTCGGGCCAAACCTTCAAACGGTCCTGACTGCTATTGGTGTTATAGCGTCCGTGAGGAGTAAGTTCGAGGGGTACCTCATACTCATAATAGTTGTTCTTGATGTCGGTACCAAGACGCAGAAATACCGATACATCGCCGTTCTTCAGGTTTGTAGCGTCGTCGATGAGAGACTCGCCATGGAGGAACATCTGCAAGCGCTGATAGATGCGCAAGTCAAGGCTTGTATTGCGGTAAACGCCACGGGCATCATCGGCCTGGAGACCCTGAACCTTCATCTGCATAGACTGCTCATTGAGCTGGGTAATCTGTGACTGACCCGAGTCAACGATACGAGAGACACCCGGAGGAAGAACGTAGTTGACCGGCTCACGGCTTGCGTTCTCCTCGATGTTAACCGAGTTGATATTGATTGTACCCGTAGCGGGAGTCTCGCCACGCAGGTTGAGGTTATAGTCGTAGTTACGCCACTCACCACGAACAAGTTCGAGCGTTGCAAAACGCAAGTGAGTTGTCTCGCGGAAACCGGTCATAAACATACGCATGAAGCGGATAGTAGAGAAGTCGCTGATGGTACCCACCTTCTTCTCGTACTCGCGCAATGGAATGCTGAACTGGTACCAAGTAGCAGTCTGGTCCTTACCGTCGCGGGTGCGCACCTTAGCCACCTGCTTGTCGGTGATGTGGTTCATACCCACCTGCAGAGAGTCGGGGTGGATAGCCACGCGATACTGGAAGTAGCGCTCATACTCGTTGAGAGTATTATCCTGATTGATATCCTCAACATCGGGAACGCTGCGCGAACTCTGGTAGAGCTTGTCGGTAACATCATCCTGCGACAGAGAGTTGCCCTCGGTTCCGTTATAGTGCTTGTAGCGGTCCAAGATAGAAAGTCTCATTCCGTCGTAGTCATAACCACGATAGAAGTGATAGTTGTCGCCTGCCGGGTCGTTGAGGGGAGAGAACATGTCGTCTTCCATCTTCTTGATTGTAGTTGCAGGCAATGTCTGGCGCAGTTTGTCGGTATATTCCTTGTAAGTGGGGAATTCCTTCTCCTCGGCAGTAGAGAGGCCGTTGAGACCAACGTCCTGCTTGGGTCGTGCCTCGCTATCGGTGTCAAAGGCATAGGTCATTGATGTCTGTGTCGAAACCTTACCCCAGTTAGTTGTCTTCACGTAGGTTGAATCGCCATCAATGGGCAGACCGTTCTCATAACTCTTGAGACCGTCCTTGAGGATATCCTCGCTCACCTCACCCAAGTTGAGGTAAAGGTAACCACCGTCGCGGTTGGGATTCTTCTCGTCCATGAACGGGTCGAGCAGCCAGAACTGGATGTACTCGATATTGCTCTGCTCAAAGTTGGTGTTGTCGAGTTTGCGCATGATACCGCCCCATCGCTTCTCGGGATTCAGGAGATTACCTTCAGAGTCGATGTTGGTTGCATCGAGGTTATAAGGACCGCGCTCCTTGGGATAGAACGAGAGGTTAAGAGTCTGGATAGTCGATGACTCGCCATAGTTGAGGTCACGACCGGGGAATACCTCGCTGTAACTTACCTCGCGTACATAGGGATTAGACAACTGCTCGGTATCAATCTTTATGTAACCCGGCGCATATGAAGAATTGCGCTGAGTGAACAGGCGGTCGATATAGTACCACGACAAGAGCGAACGATTCTTACCGTAGTCTATATTATTAGAAAGCGACGCCTCGGGGAAGAGAGCGTTGGCACTGTTATCGTAGGGAGTAGATGCCAAGAACCACGAGTAGGGAGAGCGCAGGTCTATACCGCTCTGAGTCGACTCGAAGTCGTCGATGTAACTGCTACCGGCATTAGAACCCGTCTTGGCCTGGTGAGGCAGCAACTGGGCAAACTCACCCTTGAATGTAATAGAAGACGGAACGGTAGCATTTACTGTAGGAATCTTATTAAGCAAGTTGGTGAGCCACATGAACTTAGTGTTGTAATTCATGTTGACACCCCAAATTGTGTTGTTTACGATTTCATCGCCTATGGCAACCTTCTCGGTGAGAGCCTTCTCGCCATAGTGCATGATAGTACCGCCTATGTGGAAGTTCTTGTTGAACGCATAATCAAGGTCAAGACCCATGAGAGTCTTGCGCTGCATGGAGAACGTAGACTGGCTCTCGAGCGAAACGCTGATGTTGGTACCAGCATCAATGATACTCTGGTTGGTGATGGTCACCGTACCCATGTTATAGTCGACCGTATAGTCGCTGTTCTCGGTGAGGACAACACCGCCTGCGGTAACGACAACCGAACCACGCGGCACGTTCATCGCATTGAGCTTAATGACATTACCCGACGATGCCTGGTACTCACCCTCAAGCACAAACTTGTTCTTGTCTTGAATTTGACGTGCAGCAGTGAGTGTGGTATCATACAGTTCGTCATAGACGTAAACCTTGGCAAGCGATTCATTGTTGAGTTTCTTGCGCAGGTGATCACCGAAGGGCTCGACAACCGGGAAGATAACCTTACCGAGCGAACTGTTAACGGTATAGTTCTCAATGTAGTCGAAGCGACCGTCCTTGTTATATTCCTGGTTGGCATCCAAACGGTCGAGATTCATAACCTGCAACAGAGGTACACCATTGATGACACCGGCGGGGATATAGGGAAGCTCGGTACCAGTGGTATCGCTCAGGTACTTGATATTGAGCTTGAAGTTCTGCTTCTGCACCTGATAAGCGCCCAGCGAGTAGATATTCTTCATCATAAGGTCCCACATAGGCTGTGTGGTGAGCGTTGTGGTACCCTTGAGCATCTTCACGTAGAGCGACTGGTCGGTCTCGGTAATGTCGCCCGAGAACTCGCCTACCTGATAGGTACTGCCATAGTAGGTATACTGGTAAGCAACCGCAAGGACCTCGTCGCTGTTGAGGGCGGTCTTGAGTTGGATGTAACCGAGTGTTGAGTTTAACGTGTATTCCGAAGAAGAAAGCAGACGTGCGCTCTCAATCTTCTCATAGTCCTTACCGCCTTCAAACCCGTAAGCCTTGAGTGGCACGAGTGCTGTGGCAACCTGACGGATATCACGAGCCTCGGGATACTGAGTCTTGATTTCACTGAGCAGGTTGTTTGATGAATTGGATGGATTATCCTCCCCCACATTGGGAACCCAGTGAGAGTTAGAGATGCGTTTGTTTTCACCGACATCCTCAAAGGCAATAAGGTTGCGGGCCTCGCTGAAGTTGCTGCGCTTATTGGTAATCCACACCTCCACACGGGTCACATTGATACCCGACGACACGAGAGGCAACTTAGAGCACCACGAGTCGTAGTTATCGCGGAAGAAATGCGAAAGGAAGAAGTTCCTGTTCTGGTCGTACTTGTCGCCTGTGATATAGAACTTTGTCGTCTGTGCGCCACCCTTGGTATTAACAGTCTGTGACTCACTGTTTTGCTGTGAAACGAGGGCAGTTGCCGTGAGTTTACCGAACTGCAACTTAGTCTTAACACCGAACAATGCCGCACTACCGCGGATGAGCGACGAACCGGTGGTCATGCTCACATTACCAGCCTCGATGTTCTTGATGATTTCGTCTTCCTTTCCATCGTAAGCGAGCTTGAGGTTCTTGTTGTCAAACTCAAAGGTCGCATCGGTGTTGTAGGTCATGTTGAACTTCATCTTATCGCCCACCGATGCCGAGATGGTAGCCTGAATCTTCTGGTCAAAGTCGAAATAGGTCTTGCGGCGCGACTGTACACTCATTGCAGGGTTGTCGGTCTTGTTGCTCTTGACACCCATGTTCACAACGATAGAACCCTGTGTCTTGAGCTGAACACCGCCGGGACCGAAAATTGACTCTAACGGACCAAGGCCGAACTGCATGTCAAGGAAGTTGAAGGGGTTCTTAGCCTTTTCTTCAGCGCTTTCGGCGTTCTTCTGGCGGTAATACTCCTGCATAGACTGACGCAGGGCGATGTTGTTGTACTCGTCGGCACTAAGTATGAACGGAGTGACGATATCGTTCTCGCCCAACTTGGTGTGAATGACATAGCAACCCGATTCGGGATCGTATTCGGCTTCGGTTGTGATATTCGCGGGGTTCTTCAGGTCGAGCGAGTACTCGCCGTTACCGCTCACGTCGTCGTAGTTGCCCGGAACAGTGGGACGCACAGTGAAAGGCAGCGACAGGGTGTCGCGCACCGAGCGGTTCTTGCGCTCGGGCTGTTGCGGTGCCTGCACAGGTGCGGGAGGCGGCGGAGCCAGCTTAGACTGCACATACTGGGCAAATGCACTATCATTGCCCACCACTGCTGCAAACAGAGCGGCGGCAACTACCCAAAACGCTATTTTAAATCTACGACTTATCATTATATATTCACTTGACGGGCAAGTGCAATAAAATGCAAAATTTTACTAAAACAAGTTAACGAGCCCGACAAGACGAAATTTACATCATCTTGAGAGCTTTCTTGATAGCGTCTTCCACGCTAATGCCAGGTTCTTGCTTAAATAGCTTTTTCAGAGCCTTTTGCGACATTTGTTGGGTAAATCCAAGCATAACAAGTGCCGCCAAAGCTTCCTCAAATACTGCGCCCGAAGCCTGGCCTGTTTCTTCTATTAACGCATCACCTGCCACTTTTATTTTATCCTTGAGGTCAACAATTATTCTTTGGGCGGTTTTAGCGCCTACACCCTTTACCGATTTAAGAACTGCAACATTACCCGAGCCGATATTAACCTCAAGTTCAGAAACCGGCATCGACGAGAGTATCATGCGTGCAGTATTTACGCCCACGCCGCTCACGCTTATGAGCAGCAGGAACAGTTCGCGCTCGCGCTTGTCGGCAAACCCATAGAGCAAATGAGCATCCTCGCGTATCGCCTCGTGAACATAGAGGCGTACAATCTCGTCCTTGGACAGTTTTGCCAAAGCGTCGTAGGTGTTGAGTGAGATGTTTATCATATAACCTAATCCGTGGTTGTCGACCACAATATAGGCAGGATTTAGTTCGGCGATTGAGCCTTTGATGTAATCTAACATATATATAAGTATTTAATGTTTCACAATAAGAGGTGCCGAGAAGCGGTCCTTACCAGTATCGACACACACGATGTACATGCCGTCGGAAAGCATCCCGCTCAGTTCTATGCGGCTGTCGCTATCGATAGTGCGCTGGACAACCACCCTACCCTGCAAGTCGACAACGACCAAGCGTGCCTGAGATTCAAGACCCCAAACCGAAAAATCGCCATTGCAAGGATTAGCAGTGATGCGCAGGCGGGGGGCAGTAATACCCGTTACAATGGATTCTTGCAGCAACAGCTGCGCACCAGCCGCCGCGTCAAGCTTACCATAGCCCCACCGCGAAGGCTCAACGGCAGTGTAACCGTCTTGAACCGATGTTTTACGGAGTATTTCGCGCACACGTTCGGGGGAGAGCGTTGGATCTATCTCAAGCCACAAAGCGATAGCCCCGGTAACAACAGGTGTGGACATACTTGTACCATACTGCGAAGCATAGCAATAATCCACACCGTCGACAGTTACGCCTGGTGCACGCCATGCCGTAGCAAGACCGCTGGTGGTATCGTACCTTGACGAAGAAGAAACAAGTGAGAAGCCCGGCGCAGTGACATCGGGGCGAGCAATACCGCGGATATCGGGGCCATAGCCCGAAAAATAAGCGAGGTCATTGACCACCGAGCGAGAATTCACAAGGTTTGAACCATCGGCAAGCGGCATGAATTTGCGTGAGCAATATGCTCCCACCGAGATCGCCAAATCTCCAGTAGCCATATCATTGATTGACATAGACTTGCTACCCACACGCATATAACTGTGGGAATAGCGGGTAAAGACAACGCCGCTACCACCCCACACGGTCATGCGGTCGGACTTATGCGACAAGAACTTTACACCTAAAGTAATGTCACTGTCTACGGGTTTGAAAGCAAACTCGGCAAGTGTGTGGTAGTTGCCATTGCAGCTCTCGATGCCGTTAGCCGCAGTAACAAAGCCTTCAACAAAGTATTTCTTAAACTCATCGCTTGATGAGAAATCAAAGGTTACGCTCTTCTCGTCCTCGGAGAGTTGAGGCACCTCCCACGTGCAAAGCACATTGCCACTGCTCTTAGAAACTGCCGTGAAAGCAACCATATGTGCCTCGGGATTGCGCGACCATGCCGAGATATAACTTGAGAACTTGCCGTCGCGCACTCCGCTATATGGAGCAATGCAGGTGTAGATCGTGTCATTGTCATTCTTAAAGCGGTAGTCGATGACATGGGCTCGGCTCGCATTGTTGGCAGCCGATACAACGCAAATGCGGCCCGGACCTGAAACCTCGTCAAAGAGGCGGCAAAGCATCGATGTACCATCGTGAGCTCCTTCGTCAGAGCCAAGACTCATGTTGATGACGCAGGGTTTGTTCTCGCGCTGAGCAACATCAAAGATATATTTGACCGAATTAGCCACATTAACATCGGTGAGTGCAGTATCGGGCATTGCACATACCACAAGTTTGGTATCGGGCGCTACACCATGCCAACCGTTGGCGCGATAACTGCCCGCAGCAGTGCCTGTAGTGTGTGTGCCGTGAGACTGAGCGGCATTGTCGGTAGTAAGCGCTTGAATGAGCGACGGAGTGTCGTAATGGCTACCGGGCAAGGTATAGCCGTCGACAACAGGCGACACGCCACTGTAGTCCGAAGGCAAATATGCAGCGATTACACGACTGCGCCCCTGCTCGTCGCACAGGTTGATGTGATTGAAATCAACGCCTGTATCAATTACTCCCACAATCACGCCGCGGCCCGTGTAAGCCTGTTTGCCATAGATTCCCTCGTGAACCGCATCAACATTAGACATGATGCGTGCCGAGTCGTTGGTAACGGTAACACGCTGTGCAAGTGAAATGGTCTTGACACCTTGAAGCGACGCAATGCGTTCCAACGATGCCTGGCGGAAACAGACGGTGGCGGTGTTGCCAGTGATGCTGTTAATGGTTGCACCAGCCTCCTCAAGCGAGGATAACACGCTGGCATCGTCAACCCGTACAAAAGCCGACAACATAGCGTCAGAGGCAACACGGCGTGCGGTATTATTGCACGACAAAGCCATGCGCGAGCGTGCAGAGAGCACTTGCTGCGCCGACGCCATCAATGTGACGGCAAGTAGCAATATCGTAATTAACTGTTTCAATTATTGAGAATTAGGTTGAGGACTTCGTTAACATCGGCAATATCGATTACCGAGTCATTGTTAACATCGGCGCGGCCGTCGTATTTGCTCGCCTCGTCGTGTCCCAAGATGATATTTACAAGGATATTTACATCGGCTATATCTACCTCACCGTCGCCGTTAACATCGCCGGGTAAAACCGAACAGTGCTCAAGGAGATACCTTACACCCCCCAGCGCATCAATGATTCCGTTGTCACCGCGCTTGGGGTTACCGTCGGGGTTATGGTAAGCGGTTTCGACAATGGCATCCTTGATTTGCGACAAGGTTGCATTGGGACAAGCCTGAAGCCACAGCGCGATAATACCGCTCACACAGGGAGCAGACATTGATGTGCCGGACTTAACGTACCAATAATGATACTTGCCATCGCTGTCGGCCTTTCGCTGTGAATAGGTGCTCTTGCTACCGTTATAACCGCTGATACTTGATACCACCGATACACCCGGGGCAAGCACAAAGGGATGAACAGCGCCAGTGGGATCGGTGCCGTAACTTGAGAAAGAAGCAACATCGCCCACATCATATCCATTATAGCTTGTAGAATAGTTGGTCGGGTAACTATCGCGAGCAGCCGAAGCACCTACCGAGATGCAGTAATCGCCGGTTGCCATATCGCTGTATGAACCTTCGGGTGTTCCGCTGCTGTATCCGGCGAAGCCCATATTGGAGAAATATGCGTTTTCATCGGCATCCCACACATCCACTTCGGTACCTTCGTCGCCATGGACAGAGAACGCAAGATAGTAACCGCTCGCCGTAGGTGATGTGTTATGGCTTACCTCTATGCCATACTTGCCATTGCTGCGCAGACCCTGGCTTATAGTGATTTCACCCGAAAATGAAGACTTGAAATCGGGCAAAGAGCCAAGGTTGAGGATGCTATCGCAAGCGATAGGCCCTGTCGATGCCATTATCTTATTGTTATAACTATCGCACCATGCATAGGAAATGCTTAAGGGAGCAGCGGTTCGCGACCATATCTGGATATTGGACTTGTTAGACATGACTTTCATCACAGTCGACAGTGTTTTATCGGTCGAGGTAAACTGCTTGTGCATATATAATTTACTGTTACCCTCGTTGCCCGACGACAACACGAATATTGTGCCGTACTGCTCGTTGAGTTGCTTCATGTAGGACTGAAGGGGTCCCGTTCCGTCATGCGGACCGTCGTGGCTACCGAGGCTCATGTTTATCACACAGCGGCGGCCTATACTTGCTGCATAGTTGGCAATATACAAGACACCATAAACCACATTGGTTATCGACAAATCGCTGCTGGGTATACCCACCATTACAAGTTCGGCATTGGGAGCCATACCACTGTATTTGCCCACTCTGGTACCACCTGCGATACCGCTTGTGTGACATGCGTGATTCATCGTCTTATCGTCGGTGGTAAGCGTCGCTATTTCTTCGGGAGTGGTATAATCCCTGCCCGGCAATGAGCATCCGTTTATACTCACACCGTCACCAGCCTCTACGGGATGATACACGCGGGTAATGCGTGAATTGCCATTAGCATCCTTAAATGCCATGTGCTGGTAATCATAGCCGCAATCGACCATACCCAATACCACACCATTGCCGTCGTAAGGCATGGGGAGGCCTGTACCAGAGAGCAACTCATTGACATGGGTATTGCTTCGAGACGAATCGGTGTGCAGATATACCCTTCCGGGCAATTCTATGCTACTCACGCCACTGAGCACGGCAGCACGGACCAACTCATCGCGGCTGCCTGTAATTACAGCCATATCGCCTACCCTTGCGTCAACCTTAACGCCGTTGCTCCTGAGTGTGGCAATGGCGGCATCATCGGCGGTAATGAACGCTTCGATCTTCTCGGCAGACTGGGCCTTTTTCACACGGCTGCGCATAGCGGGAGACAGCACAGGTTGTGCAACTGCAAAGATGCAGATGCATAAAGCTAAGGATAATGTATATAGTTTCTTCATCGATAGTTGCATTTAAACTACAAAGTTACAAAATAACAATGACATACACAACACGTGTGCGCTAATGCGCGGGGAAGCGAAAACCAGCATAAGCCCGCAAATAAAACAAAAAGTGGAACCGCGCTTATCCGGTTCCACTTGATATGAGGGAGATTGTCATTTTACTTTTCGTCAAGATGAGCGATAGAGTTAATTTCGCGAATAAATTCATCCTGATGGCGAGGAGAGATGTACACCACCTTGTTCTTGTCGCCCCAGTAAATGGCAAGGCGGTTGAACGATGCTGCAGGCGAACTGAGCAGGCAGTTGCTCTCTTCCATGCGGTTTATCTTGGAAATGCGTATATCCTGATGCCAGAACAAGGTGTAAATCTGTAGTTTCTCGTCCTTAATCTTATACCTTATAGAAAACAACAGACCGTAAATGATGAGCAAACTTGCCAAGCAAATGATAAACGGCAAAAGTCCGTCACACAAGATGGCAAATACCATGGGCAAGGCAAATGCCAGTGTAACGAATGCCAGCAGTGATACACTTACACGACTGTAATAGGTCTTATAGCTTGTCATTTTCTTCCGAAAGGGTAATAGGTTAATAATACATTGCAAAGATACTGTTTTTTTTACTTTCCTTCCAATCTTTATTATAAAAAATGCAAGATAATTGTTAACTTTGTAGCACAAAAGACATATATTTACCTCAAATACTTAGTTATGACAAGATTTATCACCCTCATCATCGTGCTCATGAGCATTGTGGGAATGCAAGCCAAAGGACTCAACGGCAAGACTATTTATCTCAACCCCGGTCACGGCGGATACACTACAGGCGACCGCCCCACCGCTACTATCAATCATGAATACATGGATACCATGAGTTTCTATGAGACTCGTTCCAACCTGTGGAAAGCCCTTGAGACAGCCAAGCACCTGAAAAAAGACGGTGCCAACGTTATCATGAGCCGCACACGTTGCGGATATGTAACCAAGAGCCAGATGGATAAAGGCATCCTTAATGAGAACCAGGAGAGCCATGCAATTCCCTCGGAACACAAGGTTGATACACGCTTCAACAAGGTTGAGACCGACGCCGACGAAAACGGCCAGCAGCAAATCGTGGGTCTGGAGCGCATTGCTTGCCAAGTCGACTCTATCAAGCCCGACTACTTCTTGTCGATGCACAGCAATGCACACAAGAACGGCAGTACCGTGAACTATCTTGTTATGCTTTTCCGTGGTGAGACTCGAAAACCTTACTACGAAAAAAGCGACTCTATGGCTTTCGTGATGTGGCCTTATGTATTTGACAATCCCCTATCGGTATGGAGCCACTATGCAGTTGACAAACCC
>DCGA01000139.1:14865-17435 GCA_002314465.1 bacterium UBA1790
GCCCCGCCGTTGTGGGCGATATCAGTTGGATGGGCGGAACAGCTCCAGGAACCCCTAACCGCACCGGTGCCACCGGCTATTATGCAGTGCTCAAGTTCCACGCTCCTGGATTCCTTGTAGAGGGTTCTTTCCACACCTACGACCCTGAGCGCCAGCGTCTTCTCAATCGCGACTATTGCCGCCTTGAGGGCTTGCGCTACTACCGTGGTATCCGTGCATACTTCAACGGCAAGCCCGAGAAAGTAGGTTACCTCGCAGGTGCAGTGAAGAGCGCAACCGAGAAGATGGATCATCCCCGTTACACCTACCGCGAAGGCAGCGACGACCAGTGGAAACCCATTAACATCGCAATGGTTTACCTGATGGACTCTAAGGGCCGCAATATCAAGGCTTATGCTACCGACCAGGAGTGGAACGGCGTATTTGCCTTCTTCGATCTCAAGCCCGGCAAGTACACCCTGCGTTATGAGGCCTATGGCTATAAGACCATGACTGAGGAAGTTGTTGTTGAGGCCGACAAGACCACTTACGTACTGCCCAAACTTAACCGCAAATAAATGACAAAATACACAATAGATTGCATCACAACCGATGAGTTTGTGATGGATTATGCTACATTCGGCGACGGAGAACAGGCCTATGTTCTTTTACCCGGATTGAGCCTGCTTCCTGTCACCCCTATGGCGCAGGCAGTAGCTATGCAATACCGTGCGTTCCACAAGGGATACAAGGTGTATCTGTTTGACCGTAAGCGTGATGTACAGATAGGATATACCATCGCACAGATGGCCGAGGACACCGCAACGGCAATGAAGATGCTGGGTATTAAGGATGCCTATGTGATGGGCTGTTCACAAGGCGGTATGATGGCTCAGGTAATGGCTGCCACCCATCCCGAACTGGTTGCCAAACTGGTACTGTGCTGCACCGCTGCTGCCCCAAGCAAGACTGCCGAGAAGGTAGTGGGACGATGGATGGAACTTGCACGCGAGGGCGACGTGGCGAAGCTTAACCGCGATGTGTTTGCCCACGTTTATTCCAAGGGATATTATGAGAAATATGCCGATGCGTTTGCCATGGCCGAAAACCTCGGTACAAAGCAAGACCTCGAGCGATTCATCGCATTAGGTTCGGCATGCCAGGACTACGATTCACGGGAACTCCTGGCACAGATTAAATGCCCCACCCTGGTGGTAGGTTCAAACATTGACAATGTGCTGGGCAGCGAGAGTTCGGTTGAACTTGCCGAGGCTCTGAAGTGCAAACTGATAATGTACGACGAGTATGGCCACGCCGCCTTTGACGAAGCACCCGACTTGCACGGTCGCTTATTGGAATTCTTTGAGGATTAATATATTACCTTTGCGATAATCTTCGCTGCCTCGTTGAGGTAGCGCGCATCGATATTGTCAAATGCTGCGAGTGAGCGGCTGTCAATATCAAGCACTGCCTGCACAGTGCCGCTGGCATCAGTAAGGGGAACGACTATCTCGCTGCGCGAGAGGCTGCTGCATGCTATGTGGCCCGGAAATTCTTCTACATCTGGAACTACAAGAGTTTCGTTTCGAGCCCATGAGGTTCCGCACACCCCGCGGCCGTGCTTTATGCGATAGCAAGCCGATGTGCCCTGGAACGGACCGAGTTCCAGAGTGTCTCCTTTGACGGTATAGAAACCTACCCAGAAGTAGATATCACCCATTACTTCGCGCATCAGTGCCGATGCGTTGGCCATCACGCTCACAGCATTGGTCTCGCCCTCGATGAGCGGGGCAAGGCGCGACAATAGTTCTTTGTATTTAGTCTCTTTCATTGGAGTTACCAGTTGATGGGCTCAATGCCGTGTTGAGCGAGATAGGCGTTGGCCTGGGAAAAATGATGATTGCTAAAGAATCCGCGATAGGCCGACAAGGGTGACGGGTGGGGAGACGTGAGTACAAGGTGCTTCATGCGGTTAATGAACGCGCCCTTCTTTATGGCATAACTGCCCCACAAGATGAACACGAGATGCTCGCGCTCGGCTGCAAGACGCGCGATAGCTGCATCGGTAAACTCCTCCCAGCCACGGTTTTGATGCGAGCCAGCCGAATGGGCCTGCACAGTGAGCGTAGCGTTAAGCAGCAACACACCCTGACGCGCCCAGCGCTCAAGGTTGCCGCTCGCGGGAATGGGTGCACCTGTGTCGTCGTGCACCTCCTTGAAGATATTGTTGAGCGACGGCGGGAACGGAATGCCATCGTTCACGCTAAAGCACAGACCGTTGGCCTGTCCTACATCGTGGTATGGGTCCTGACCAAGGATTACGACCTTTACGTCATTGAACGGGGTGGTGTCGAACGCAGCAAAAATCTGCTTTCCCGGCGGGAAAATCTGCTTAGTGCGGTATTCATCACGAAGCCATCGGGTAAGGTTAACAAAGTAGTCCTTCTCCCACTCGGCCGATAACGCCTGTTTCCAGCTTTCTTCTATCTTGACGCTCATAGATGCAAATTCAATTAGATTTGCAAATCTACAAAAATAATCGTAATTTTGCAAGACAAAAGCACCCAGGACCCATAGTTCAATGGATAGAA
>DCGA01000139.1:17462-22884 GCA_002314465.1 bacterium UBA1790
CCGGTTCCTTCGATTGGGGTTCGACTCCCCATGGGTTCACCAAAGAAAGGCGGCTGATCGTTGATGATCGGCCGCCTTAATATTTTCATATATTCATTATTCGATGATGAGCCTGAGGGCTTTTCAAGCGGTTCGTCCCTCGCCCAAAGATAATTATTTATTAATGAGTTTAATGGATAACGAATTTTTCAGCCTCCGAAATGACCTCTTGGCCTTTTTTGGGGGTAAAAAGTACTAAACACAGGACGGACTTGACTTTGGTCCCTTTTGGGGAATGGATTGTCGCCTGTATGTTACTAAAAAGGGGGCAGCCTGCCGGCTACCCCCTTCTTTTCTACTGAGTGATTCAATACACTTTATTTTTTGTCTAACTATTGTGTATCGCTATTACTGAAGTGTGAATGTGAGTGTCTGTACGTCACGGCTGTTGGGGCCTACCATCACATTGAAGTCACCGGGCTCGCAGATGTAGTTCAAGTCGTTGTCATAGAACTTGAGTTTGTCGGCAGTAATGGTGAAGGTCACAACCTGGCTTTCGCCCTTCTTGAGGTTGATACGCTTGAAATCCTTAAGTTCGGCTACGGGACGCGAAATGCTACCCACGAGGTCGCGGATGTAAAGTTGTACAACCTCGGCACCGTCGTAGTTACCTGTATTGGTAACCTTAACCGATACTGTTACGCTACCATCCTCTTTCATAGTTGTGCTGCTGATAGAGGGAGCGCTGTAACTGAATGTAGTGTAAGACTGACCGTAGCCGAAGGGATACAAGGGAGCATTGTCAACATCAAGGTAGTTGCTTGTGAACTTAGAGAACCAAGTCTTGCAGGGGCGTCCTGTATTCAACTGTGCGTAATACAGTGGTAACTGACCCACGCTCTTGGGCATTGATGCGCTGAGGTGGCCACTGGGAGCAACATCACCAAATACCACGTCACATATTGCATCACCGGTTTCGCTACCGCCAAACCATACGTTAAGGATGGTATTGAAGTTTTCCTTCTCCCAGTTCATAACTGTAGCACGACCCGAGAAGTTGAGCAGAACGATGGGCTTGCCTGTAGCCTTGAGGGCTGTGAGGAGGTCCTTCTGAGCGTCAAGAATCTCAAGATTGGTGCGGCAGCTGCTTTCACCGGTCATCTCGCTGGGCTCGCCCATGCAAGCAACGATAACGTCGGCCTGCTGAGCAACCTTTACAGCCTCTTCACGCATCACGTCGGCATCGCGGTTGTCACGCATCTCACGGCCGAACATGGTGCTGTTTTTCTCCATAACCGAGTCGTAGCAGATGTTGCAACCCTTAGCGTAGAGCACTTCGGCCTTACCCTTTACAGCCTCAACCATAGCCTCGCGCACTGTCTTGTACTTGTCCATGGCAGCGGCT
This sequence comes from bacterium UBA1790, assembly GCA_002314465.1. Classification (GTDB taxonomy): domain Bacteria; phylum Bacteroidota; class Bacteroidia; order Bacteroidales; family Muribaculaceae; genus Sodaliphilus. Next base: position 18,847 of record DCGA01000139.1, read on the forward strand.
ACGCTCCATGTGCCGGGCATATTGGTGCGAGTGTCGGCGAGAGGACCTACAATAGCAATCTTACCCTGTTTCTTGAGGGGAAGAAGGTTGTCGCTGTTCTCCAGCAATACGAATGTCTCGGTAGCCAGTTTGCGAGCGGCAGCGCGATGCTCATCGGTATAAATCTCGGTCTTGGCACGCTTGGTGTCGAGATAACGATAGGGATCTTCAAAGAGACCGAGTTTGTACTTAGCCTCAAGGATGCGGCGGCATGCAGCATCAATAGCGGCCATGCTTACCTTGCCCTCATTGAGTGATTTCTCGAGTGTGCCCAGGAAACCATCGGCTACCATATCCATGTCGGTACCAGCATTGAGTGCAAGTGCCGATACAGTTTGCAGGTCACCCATACCGTGGGCAATCATTTCGCTGATGGCAGTGTAGTCGGTAACAACAAATCCCTTAAAGCCCCACATGTCGCGAAGGACTGTGGTCATGAGCCACTTGTTACCGGTAGAGGGTATGTAATCAACAGTATTGAACGATGTCATGAACGAACCTGCACCAGCCTCGGCAGCAGCCTTGTAGGGCGGGAAGTATTCGTTGAACATACGTGTGTGGCTCATATCGGCAGTGTTGTAGTCACGGCCAGCCTCGGCAGCGCCATAAAGGGCAAAGTGCTTAACACAAGCCATCATGGTGTTCTTGGCAGCCAGGTCATTGCCCTGATAGCCCTCAACCATAGCCTTAGCAATCATCGAGCCCAGATAAGGGTCTTCACCGGCACCCTCGGCCATACGTCCCCAACGTGCATCGCGGCAGATATCAACCATGGGACTGAATGTCCATGAAATACCATCGGCTGTTGACTCAACAGCGGCAACATGAGCCGAATTGCGGATAGCATCAATATCCCATGACATTGAAAGAGCCAAGGGAATGGGGAATACTGTTTCATAGCCATGGATAACGTCCATACCAAAGAATAGGGGAATGTGCAAGCGGCTCTGCTCTACAGCAATCTGTTGAACCTCGCGAATCTTGTCAACGCCCTTAAGGTTGAAAAGACCTCCCACTTGACCTTTCTTGATTTTCTCGGCAACATCGCTGCTCTTGGCCGAACCTGTTACGATTTCGCCCGAGACTGGAAGATTGAGCTGGCCAAGTTTCTCCTGAAGGGTCATCTTTGACATCAAGTTGTCGATGAACTTGTTCATCTTAGCTTCGTCGGTATTGGCTGCTGCTGTAAGCGCAACAAACGCCAAAACAAATGCAAAAAACTTTTTCATATTCACTATATTTTTTTAATGTTTTTCTCTAAGTTATTGACTTACTGTAAAGTCAAGTTTCTTGAGGCCTTCTTTCACCTCAGGACAATTCATGAACAGCTTCCACAACAAGCCTGTGCGGTAGTTCTCGATCATGGGAGCTATAGTGCACTGGTCGATGGCCAAATAGCGCGGAAGGGTCCAGTTGTCGCTCATGCTGAATGCGTCGTAGAATCCATATTTTCCCCAAATCCACAAGCCCTTGTTCCAGAAGCCCTTGAGTGCTGCCATTGACTGCGAGGGGGTGTAGGGAAAAGATGACAAGGCCGCAGTGGGAGTTATTACGCCAAGGTCATGGTTAGGCGCATGCGCTGCATAGCCCACTGTAGAATAGCTCGCAGTGAGTCCCCAGCAATCGCTTCCATAACCGGCATATCCCTTAGGATTATCCATGCAGTATTCATAGTTGGCAAGGGCATGGTTCTTCATTGCTGTCCAGTAGTCGGCATATCGGTCTTTAAGTCCCTTGGGACAAAGGCCAATCCAACTGTAGTGAGCCCAGAAGAGCGGACCTCCGCCTTGTTCTGCACCATTATGCTTAAGCTGCAACTGATGGCCGTAGGGCGCCGCACTGGTAGTGATAGCACCGCTGCGCGCCCACCCTTTGTGATAGCAAGAAGCAGGAACGCTATGGGTGGGCGAAGCTGCAGCGAGAATATATACTATTAAACATTCATTGTATCCTTCAAGCGGGAAATTCATCTCCCAGCCGTACTCGGGCGACCAATGCCAGTAAATTACATCTTTGCCGCCGTTGCGGTACCAGTCAAAGTCCATGTCGCGCCACAGCACGTCAATCTTTTGTGCAAGGGCTTTTTCTTCGGCATTACCGTTCTTGAAATATTCCCTCACGCACAGCAGGCTCTGCATCATGAAACAACTTTCTACAAGGTCGCCGCCGTTGTCTTTCTTGCCGAAGGGAACCACCTTGCCTGTTGGGCCGTTAATCCAGTGGGACCATACACCGTGGAAACGGTCGGCCTTACCCAGATAGTCAACAATCTTGGTCAGACGCTTCACACCCTCGCTGCGCTTTATAAAACCGCGGTCTATAGCTACAAGAATTCCCGCAACACCAAATCCGCTGCCACCGGTAGTAACTACATGCTTGTCGTTGCTGGGATAGATGCCGTCAAGGTGTATGCGTTCGGGAGCAAGGCCCGAGGTGGGCTCGGCACCCTCCCACATGTAGTTAAAGTGCACCTTCTCGATGTAGTCGAGCATCTGGTCATCGCTGGCAAAAGATGCAGGGCGATTCTCGGCCAGTTGAGCAAAGCTGGTTGCAACGTTCTGTTCATGCGTGTTGCACGACATCATTATCGCAGCCAATAGCGAAACAAAGAGTGCTAAATTCTTCATATCTTTTATCTTTTAATTACCTTGGTTAATGGAGAACGACCCACCTCGTTGAGAGCCTCAATGGCGAAATAGTAGGTTGTTCCCACATCCATACCACGGAAGTCATACGCGTTCTTTCCGTTTACTGTAATGCAGTGGTACATTTTATCGGGCTCAGTGCCAAAGTAAATGTTATATCCGTAGGCATCACTTTGCGGTTGCCACGATATCATGGCGTTGCGCTGGTCATTCTTGTCACGCTCCACCTTAAAGCCCTTAACAGCCGCAGGCTTAGCACCCTCGGCATTACCGAACACGCGAATCTCACTAAGGCAGAAGCAACCGCTCGAGGGCATGTGAAGATTCACAACCTTGATGTAGCGCGTTGTGAGAGGTGCCTTGAGTTCCACGTAGTCGTGAGGTACATCACGGTCGTTATCGCTCTTGTCGACCACCAACTCCCAGTTGCTGCCATCATCGCTGGCAAAAATCTGGTACTGGTAGTAGAGATCGTTGGCACGGCTATGCTGCACGGTCTTATTATCGTAATAATTGAGCTGGATGGCACGCACGGTGCGATTGTCACCCAGGTCTACCTTAACCCACTCGCCGGGATTGCCCGAAGCTGCACTCCAGTAGGTGCGCATGCTTTCATCGGTGAGGTTGGCAGCAACAAGTGTGCTGTCGGTGCTCGACACCTCTACGGGTTTGTTATAGGAAAGAAGCATCCACCCGGTAAAACGATCGGCAGGGTCTTTTATGTTGTGGTCGCCGTTCCATGTGGGATAGTCGCCGAATGAAGTGATGCAGTACATCACACCATCGCAGTCAAACGCCATGGGATAAAGCCCGATGCGGCGTTCAAACTTGTACTTGAGCGAAAGCATGCAAGTGCCCACATGCCAATAGTTACCCTTAGCATCGCTCCATGTACCTCCGTGGCCCACGCCCTGTACAAAACCTCCGGGCTTGTAACTCATGGGGTTATGGTGTTGATAAGTGAAAGGACCGAGGGGGTTATCGCCCACATACACTCCGTCGGCATATACAGGGAACTCGGTGCCCGGAGCACCATACTGGAAGTAATACTTCCCGTTGTGCTTGGTCATGTAACTGCCCTCCATGAAAGGTGCAAGGGTAACCTCGTCGTCGTTATTAGAGCCGAATCGTTCCCAGCCATGCTCCTTAGGATGCAGCAACATAATGTCGTGTATCTTGCTTATTGGGGTAAAATCTTCACGGCTTATCTGTACACCCTTAAGGGGATACTCGTTGCTCGAACCATAATACTCATACAGTTTGCCGTCGTCATCAAGGAATACATACGGGTCCCAGGTGGGCAATGTATTGCACTCGATGGCTCGACGGAAGCGTCCGCTTTTATAATCGGTAG
>DCGA01000139.1:22946-36156 GCA_002314465.1 bacterium UBA1790
CCCCACTACCCATGCCGCAGGAGCGCACTCGTCGTCCTCATCGGGGTGTCGCTGGAATGATGCAGTGATAAAATCCCAGTCACTAAGGTTTTTGGAGTAGTGGAAACCACCCTGATTAGTCGAAAATAGCAGATTCTCGCCCTTATAAAGCAGTCCCATGGGGTCGGCCGATGTGCGGAATGAACTTTTCCCCTTGGTGTTCCCGTTCCAGTGCTCATAGTTATAGCTGATGTTGAGCGGATTGCAATAAGTATGTGTCTCGGGATGCTTGGGGTCCCACCATCGGGTTGCGACAGCTGCACGGCGAGGCAGTGCAATGCTGTGCGCGGCAGCCTTGTGCATCGTGAAGTTGTGCTCGTGCTGCGACGGCTTGCGGGTAAGGATGTTCATTTCCATGCCAGGGTAATAGACGCAGAAGATGCTGTCGTGATCGGTCGAAATGAGAGAATAACGCCCCTGGGCATCGGTCGTAGCATGGCAAGGACTGTGAAGCCACATCACAGTAGCACCGTCAAGGGCGTTTCCGGCCTCGTCGGTCACAATACCTGTAACGCGATACTGGGTAACGACAGGAATGAAATAGTCACTCACCTGGCCTTTAACGACCTTTATGGAATCGGCCGCAACCGGTTGGGACAATCCCGTTGCAAGGACAGTGACAAGTGCTAATATGGCTGTTTTAAGTTTCATAGTCATGCTATGTTATAGGGTGTAGTCAACTACGGTGTCGGCAATAGTGTCGTCTGTATAGTTGCGCTTTATAATAACGTGAGCCTTCTTGCTGGCCCTGTCAAATTCTATAGTAACCGTTTCGCCCGAGATAAAGTCAACCCAGTAAGTGTTGATTACGAGTTTGCGGGGACTCTCCCAAGTAAAACGTGCAGCGGTGGTGAATTGTTGTTTCAAACCCGAAAAAACGCTCTTCGGATTAATGGAATAAGGAGGCTGCTGCGAGCACACGTTGTACTCCCACTTATCGCGACAAGCCTTAATAGTGCGGCCGTCATAGGTATAGCGGAGGGTATTGCAGTCGTCAAACCCAAGAGCAAAACCATCATGCAACGCGATTAATGGTTTTATCGTTTTCTTGGCCTTGATGCCAGTTACCACATGCTGCGATGCTGTGGCAACAAGTTGGTCAAGAGTCTTTTGGCCGTTATCGGTGGTGGCGTCATCGGTAACACCCGCAATGAGATACTTGTTCACGGTATCAATCTCGGGGAAGGTGTTGAGGCTGGCACTGTTGATTACCACAACCATGTCCTTATCGGGGATAATGAAGATATACTGGCCCAGTGCACCGTCGGCACAATACGAGCCAGGGCGTTCACAATGCCACACCTGATAGCCGTAACCGGGATTCTGCCTATGTTTATCAAGATTGTCGGCAAAGGGAACTTTGTGGACGCGGGTAACGAGTCCCATCCATTCGCGTGAAATGAGTTGCCGGCCATTCCACAAGCCGTTTTGCAGGAGCAGTTGGCCGAACTTGGCCTGTGATTCGGCCTGCATGCGCAAGCCCCATCCGCCAGTGTTGATGCCACTAGGACTCTCTTCCCACTCGGCCTGCTCGATTCCGAGTGGCGAGAAGATGCGTTGGTTAAGGAGTTGGAGAACCGTAAGGCCCGTAACCTTCTTGACGATTGCCGAGAGCATGTAAGTGCTCATGGAATCGTAGAGGAAAGCCTCGCCTGGTTTTTTAACGACTTGCTTGCCCAGCCATGTTTTCTCCCACTCGGAGGTGATAGAACGCATGTTCCAGTCGGGGATTATGCCCGATGACATGGTAAGCAGGTCGTGTACAGTCATCAGCGCAAGATTATCGCTGATGGTGTCGGGGAGCAATTCGGGGAAGAACGATGCCACACGGTCGGTAACCCTAAGGCGGTTGTCATCGACGCATAAGCCCACTGCCATGCAGCAGAAAGTCTTGCTCTCGCTGTAAAGGGTGTGTGAGTCCTGTGCCCTGAATGGAGCGGGATGAAGCTCGCTTATCACCTTTCCGTGGCGCATAACCACCACGTGATGAATCTCGGTCTTGTCGAGAGAAAGAAGGGCATTGTAGAAGCGCACGACGGCCTGAGCATCAACACCCTCCTGCGCAGGAGTGCTGCGAGGAATGATATTGAGCTGAGCAAAGCCTTGCAGCGACATCGCCGAAAGCAATACTAAGATTATGGCTCGTCTTAATGCGTTCATTGCTTCTTGAATTGCGTAAAAGGGGTTTATAAAAAGGGTGGGTACATGCATCTCGCCAACCCACCCTAAAGTATTTCAATTGTTTGCGTGTATGAAAAAAATGTCAATATTGAATTTGTGCTATCACGGGATAATGGTCAGAGAGATAATGTCCCTCGGGCTTATCCTGGATTACACGTGCGCGCTTAACATCGAATGCCTTGCTTACGAATACATAGTCGAGAAGTTCTAACTCCTCGGGCTTAGCTCTGCCATAGTCGTGATAAGACCACTTGGGTCCGTAAACGACAGGCGAGAGTTGATAGATACTCTTCAACCCGGCAGCATTCAAGATGTCAAAGGGACCGGTAACGTCGGTGCAGTTAAAGTCGCCTGAAACAAGCAGGGGCAGATTAGGAGCAAGCTGCTTGGCTTTTTCAAGAACCAGCTTAATTCCTTCTCTACGGGCAACCGTTCCCTCATTGTCAAGATGAGTGTTGAAGTAGGCAATCTTTCGTCCGGTTTTTCGGTCCTTAAGGATAGCCCATGTCGCAATGCGAGGATAGGCAGCATCCCAACCCTTAACACCGTAAACGGTGGGAGTTGTAGAAAGGGCGAAGTTTCCTGACTTAATCAGTACAAACCTTTTCTTGTTATAGAATATGGGGCAGTGTTCTCCCTTTTTCTTACCATCGTCGCGTCCTACGCCCACTCTGCCATAATCGGTAAGGTTGGCATCAAGGTCAGCGAGTTGGTCGGGACATGCCTCCTGCATTCCTATCAAGTCGGGTGAATAGTATTCAAGCATCTTCAAGTTATCGGCGCTACGGTTCGACCATTTGTTGACTCCGTCATCAGCACTAAGACGTATGTTATAGGTCATAATGCAGATTTCGGTCTTGCCTTTAGCCTGGATGCTTGAAACTCCAAGAAGAGCAAGTAATAACCCTAAGAGTATATTTGAGTATTTTTTCATTTTCTCTTTTTTAACATGCTCCCTCCATCATTGTTGAGAGGGAGCATGTCTCGTTATCATAGGGTTACTAACTTAATTTATTCGTCTTTGGGATCGAGAAGCAGATCGGGATTAGATGTGTACTGGTTGAAGGGGATGGGGAAGTACTGACGCTCGGGAGCCCAGTTGAGGTCCTTAAGTTCAGTAGCAGCCTTGCCCGAACGGAGAAGGTCGCTGTAACGCTCACCCCACTCGCATACGAGCTCCATGCGACGCTCATCGAGTACCTGGTCAACTGTTACGTTGGTCAACGGTGGCATCTTAGCGCGCTCACGTACCAGGTTGAAGTTCTCATCACCATTCTTGCCGTTTCTTACCTTAGCCTCAGCGTTGAGCAGGAGGACGTCGGCATAACGGAAGATGCGGATGTTGTTGTTTGTACCATACTTAGTACGACCAGGAGTAAGCTGAGTAGAGGGAGTGTAAGCCTTACCGTTAAGAACCTGTGCGTTCTTGGGGTTGGTCTGGGGCTTAATGTAGTCACCGTCGGGAGTTGTTGAATCGTGGAACAGGAATGAAGTAGTGTAACGTACTGTCTCGCCACGGTTCTTAGCCCATTCTACAAATGATTCATAGATACCACAGTCGTTCCAGCCAGAGATGTTGCTGCCTGAGTTGCTGGGACCCTGGCAAACGAACCACTGGTCAGCGTCGATGAGGTCACCTGAGCCATTGCCGAAGTCGGTGCACTGGCACTCGAAGATAGACTCGTCGCAAAGCTTTCCGGGAATCTTCCACAGCTGGTAGTAGTCGGGATAGAGAGAGAATTTACCGTTCTTGATGATATCCTCGGTGAGTTCCTCTACCTTAGTATAGTTCTTAAGGTTAGCATAGATCTTAGCTGCAAGTGTTTCAGCAGAGAAAGCAGTAACAGCGCCGATGTGTGCGCTCTGGTTGGGACGGATGCGGGGCATGTTGTCCATACCATACTGGAGATCCTCAAGAGCATACTTGTAAACAGCCTCGATAGTTGAGCGCTGCATGTCGGTCTGGTCGTTAGTACGCAGGATAGTTACGGGACCAAACTGCTGAACCAGGCGGAAGTAAGCATAAGCACGGATGAACTTAACCTCACCCTTGTAAGCTGCATTGTTTTGCTTGTCGGCCTCGGTCTTGCAGTTCTCAGCATACTTGTCGAGAGCGTCGAGAGCCGAGTTGGTAACCTTGATGATGTTGTAGTACTGTTTCCAGATCTCATCGATAGCCCAGAATGAATCATCATAGGTGTACTCACCTACCTTATAATAAAGAGAACCGTTGAACTGGCCGCTGAATACGTCCTGCTCCTTGATAACGGTGAGCTCCCAGATAGCCCAGTGCATACCGCTGGTTCTAATCTTAGCATAGCAGCCAGATACGGGCTGATACATCTCGCTGATGTTGGTGTAATCAACATCCTCAGTAGGAACTGATCCTTCAGGCATCTTGTCGAGGTAGTCGCTGCACGATGTCATCGTGAAGCCCATCAACAAAGCTGCAAATAAATATTTTAATGCTTTCATTGTTTTTTCGTTTTAGAATTGACAATAATTATTAGAAGTTAATTTGCAGACCGAGGGTGTAGGTAGAAGTGAGAGGATAAACCTCAGTATCCCAACCCTGGGCATCGCTCAACTCGGGAGAGAATGTGTTAGCCGAGAATGAAGTGAAGGGACGGTCAGCAGTGAGGCTAAGACGCAAGCTGGGAAGAGTGTAGCTACCCATCTTGATGTTCTTAACTGTATAACCAAGGGTAATGTTCTGGATGCGGAAGAAGTCGGCGTCCTCAACGAAGTATGAGCTGTAGCGTTGGTCACTTACGTTCCAAGCCTTGAGCAGACCAGCTGCCGAAGGATCGGTGTTAGAAGTACCCTCGCCGTGCCAGCGGTTGTCATACTGAGCCTTGTCGAAGTTGTAGTTCTGTGATGCATAACGCAGTGCGCGCTTGCGGTTGAACATCTGAGCACCAGCCTGGCCGTAAGTGGTCAGAGTGAAGTCGAGGTTCTTGTACTCGAAACCGAAGTTTACGCCGTACATGATGTTGGGAATATAAGAACCGAGGCATACGCGGTCGTTACCATCGATCTTACCGTCATTGTTCTGATCCTTGTACTTGAGGTCACCGGGAACAAGGCCGTTAGCAACTGCGATAGGATCGGCAGCGCACTCTGCTTCATTCTGGTATACACCGATTCTCTCAAAGCCGTAGAATGAGTTCATCTGCTCACCTACCATGTTAACGGTCTTACCGCCCTTGATGATTGTCTGGCCACCGAGGTCCTTAACACGGTTCTTGATAGTAGAAAGGTTGAGGCCGATGTTGTACTTGAAGTCCTTACCGATGCGGTCGTTCCAAGTTACGTTTACGTCAACACCACAGTTGAGAATCTTACCGTAGTTACCTGCGAGAGTAGTAGTACTGAAGGGCAGGAGGGGAGAAATAACTGCGTTGTTAGTCATGCGGTGGTAGTAGTCAACGTCTACATTGAGTCGGTTGTTCAGTGTACTGAAGTTAAGACCAGCGTTGAACTCGTCTACAACCTCCCACTTCAGGTAGCTGAAGTAAGAGTTGTCCTGGTAACCAGCGATAGTTGTGTTACCGAATACACCAGATGCCTTGTTGCCAGTAGTGATAGAAGCAAAACCGTCGCTTGCTGCTACATGGTCGTTACCGAGCTTACCCCAGCTTGCGCGAAGCTTCAGGTAGTCGAATACGTTCTGGTTCTGCATGAAGTTTTCCTTAGAAATAACCCAAGCTGCACCTACTGAGGGGAAGTAACCCCACTTCTCCTGGTACTTGCTTGAACCATCGGCACGCATTGTGAGCATAAGGAGGTACTTCTCGTCGTAGTTGTAGTTAAGACGAGCGAAGTAAGACATGCCACGGTAAGTAGTACCAGCATCGGTTACAGTAGCGCCGGTAGCGTTACCGTTCTTGATGTACCAGTATTCCTCTTCACCTTCGGGTACACCGGTTGTTGTACCAGAAAGCATGCGGTAGTTCTCTTCACGAACCGAAGCACCGAGCATAACGCCGAAGTGATTCAGGCCAACCTGCTCGTTGTAAGTAAGGGTGTTATCCCAGATGCTGTTGTAGTTCTTAACCTCAGTCTTAGTAAGGCTGGTGGTTGTAGCCTGCTGCCATGCGCTTACATAATAAGCGGGAGTGAAAGCACGGCTGTTGTTAGAAGCGAAGCTATAAGAATAGTTTGTCTTGAAGAACAGCTTGCTGGGGATGAAGTTGATCTGAGCATAGAAGTTGCTGAGAACCTGGTTGCCCTTGTTTTTGTTGTTGTAGTAGTTAGCAAACGCAACGGGGTTGTAGAAGTTTGAGGTGTAGCTCAAAGCATCGGGCGAACCGTACTTGATGGGGAAAGCGTTCTCGTTCTTCTCGTCATAGAGACCTACGATGGGAGGACAGTTGAATGCCTTCTGCCAAGCAGCGTTGTTGGGAACCTGCTGGGTTGACTGGCTGAAGAGGCCATTGAAACCTACAGTTAACCACTTGGTTGCATCGTAGTCAACAGCTGCACGGAGGTTGAAACGCTTGTAGTTGTTGTCAACGTCCATGATACCGTTCTGATACAGGTAGTTGCCACCGAGGGTGTAAGTAGCCTTCTCGCTACCACCGCTGATGTTGATGCCGTGGCTTGTGATAGCAGCAGTGCGGAGCAACAGGTCGTACCAGTTGTTGTCGGCTGCATAAGTCCAGTTGTGGAAGTCAGCGTCGGCATAGCTACCGCCGTAACGGTCGATCGACTGCTTGAAGTGAGTAACATAAGAATCATAGTTACCCTCGAGCATCATAGTAGCATACTCCTGTGAGTTACACTCTTTGAGTACGTTAGATGCCTTCTGGATACCGAAGTAGCCGTCGTAAGTAATCTTAGCGTCAGCATTCTTAGCACCCTTCTTGGTTGTGATGATAACAACACCATTAGCAGCGCGTACACCATAGATGGCAGCTGCAGATGCGTCCTTCAGAACTGACATCTCCTGGATGTCGGCGCTGTTAAGGAAGTTGATGTTGTCGTAGAACATACCGTCTACTACATAAAGAGGTGTACTGTTGGCGAAAGAGCCGACACCACGAATCTGTACTGTAGGACCTTCACCGGGAGTACCGTTGCTGATTACGTTAACACCAGCAACCTTACCCTGCAGTGCGTTCATTACAGAAGATGTAGGAGTCGAGAGAAGTTCGTCACCCTTAACAACGGCGATGGGAGCAGTCAAGTCCTTAGCCTTAGCCGAACCGTAACCGATCACAACTACGTCGTCAAGTTTCTGGAAGTCGTCGGCCAGTTGAACCTGCATGCTGTCGCTGGCAGCGAGACTCTGTGATGCCATACCTACATAATCAAATGTAATTACAGCGTTGTCGGGTACATTACTTAATGTAAAGTTACCGTTTACATCAGTCATAGTGCCGATTGTAGTTCCATTTACGTGAACAGAGGCACCGATAACGGGTTGGTTAACCTGGTCAACCACCGTTCCCTTTACTGTGCGTGCCTGCATGCCGAAAATTGCACACATACACACCAGCAAGAGTGTGAGTAATCTTTTATCCATTACACAATTTTTGAAAGTTGGTTTATAAAGTTAGTTATCTCTAGTTTTCTAAGGTGGTCGCTTGCGGTTTTGTGCTAAGCGAGTTTTACGAGTGCAAAGGAACTACCGAAAAATCAATAGCACAATTTTTCACATACTTGTGTACTACTCTTATGTTTTACAACACTACTTTTTTACTACTATATGTTAATTTAGATAATTGAATATCAAACTGGTACACAATTAAACTTTTTTTGTGCTACTTGGGTACTACTATTAAAAAATCGGTGTTTTTTTAACTTTTCACATAGAATTGCCCCTTTATTTTTTATTTTGTTATATGATTATTTTTATATAACTTTGCCTAAAATACATATTTTTCCTTAAAAACTATGTTTATGATTTCACGAAAACCGCATATAAAACCACTGTTTTGGGTGGTATTTTTAATGATGTTTCCCCTTGTTTCGGCGGCGACTTCGTTCATGCCCATCTTGCATAACTTCGGGAAAAAAGAATATGGCGGAGCATTGCAGAATTGGGATATATCCCAGGGACCTAATGGCGAAATCTACGTCGGGAACTCTACGGGTCTTCTCTGTTACGACGGATATACTTGGATTCATACCCCGCTACCCAGTGGGGGTGTGATACGTTCGGTTTTGTCCGACGGTGATCGGGTATATGTGGGCAGTTACCGCGATTTCGGTTATTTTAAACGCGACAAATATGGTGTATATGAGTACACTCCCCTATATCCCAACGGCTTACCCGAAAAAGACGAGGAGATATGGAATATCGTGAAAGATAAACACGGAGACATATACTTCCAGTCGTTCTACACTTGGTTTAAGTATGACGGCAAGAGTGTTACACATCATTATAATATAAATATGCGTCCGCTCTATTTCTTTGAAGTTGACGGTGATGTGTACACACAGATTCTTAACGGTGATTTTTATCGTGTTGAAGGTGATAAACTTACCAAGATTTTCACTCGCCAGCAGGTGGGCGGCAGCCACATTGTGTCGGCATTGTCGGGTGGTAAAGGAAAAATCATACTGTGTTCACAATGGGATGGCATTTATCGGTATGATAATGGGAAAGTTACAAAAATCACGACCGAAGTCGATGCAGGAATCAAAAGTTCTAACGTTAACCGCGCAACAATCATTAGCCATGACTCCATCTTGGTGGTGGGAACTATTCTCGATGGTGTTTACGGCATAGGGGTGAATAACGGCAAACTCAAGTGGCACTACAACATGAAGAACCAGCTTGCCAATAACTCAATCCTCGATGTTAAGTGCGATGACAAGGGAAACGTGTGGATTGCGCTTGATGCGGGTATTGCGCTCATCAACTCAAGTTCACCATTCTCGCTTCTTTCCCCCGATAGCAGCAGCCCTACTATAGGTATGGTTTATGGCGTGTGTGAATCCAACGGAATGCTGTATATCGCAACCAATCAGGCAGCATGGTCACTGTCGCAGTCAACGGGACTGTTTAAGTTCATCTCGGGAAGCGAGGGACAAAACTGGTTTGTGAGTGACTTCAACGGCCAGATTTTAGTGGGCAATAACGAAGGCCCTCACCTGATTAACGGGTATGCTTCTACCCTTTTAGCCAACACCAATCAAAGTAGTACGGCAATGCAGGTGTGCACAATAGCCGGTCAACGCATCCTCCTGGAGTCAAGCTACGCTGCTATCCAAGTGTACCGTGAGGTTAACGGCAGATGGGCGTTCTCGCACAGTATAAACAATTTCCACGCTCCGGTAGCACAGTTCGAGGTAGACCATCTGGGCAATATATGGGCGTCACACATGAGTCACGGTTTATTCCGCATCAACGTTTCCAATGACCTCAAGAACGCTACCTACAAGAGATATGAGCATCTCGAGGGCGAGGATGTGCTCGACCGTTTCCACGTTGTAAAAATCAGGGGACGCGTGCTATTCTCTTATGACCATAAGTTATACACCTATGATGACCTTAACGACACCATCGTGCGATATCACGAACTTGAGGAAATAGAGAAAAACGATATCTACTCGGCAACCATGGTCGACGAGAATACCTATTGGATTGCTACTGCTACAAAGTTCATTATGGTTAAGTGGAACGGCAACCGCTATGTTGTGGAGCATGCCATCGCTCCCTCGCTGTTCGGTCTTGACGGCAACGATGAGACCAATATGGTATATGTTAAGGACGGAATGGCCTACTTTGGACTCAACAACGGTATAGGTCGCTTTGACATGAACCAGAAGAGGCTGGTACAAAGCAAAAAAAACAGTTTGAAGGTGCTCACGGCAACCACAACCGACAACCGAAGCGTAACAAGGCATCTGCCCATTGCTGGCGGCGGCGACATTGAGTCAAACATCACCATTACCCTCACCTACCCCAATTACACCTTTGAACCCCTGCAATTCTTCTACCACCTCACGGGTGGTGGCATCAATGTGACCAATGAATCGAGTGAGCCGGTGATTACCTACAACTCTCTCTCCTATGGCGACTACCATCTCACGGCTACAGTAAAAAGCATCGATGGCACTGAACTCGCCACCGTTGAGTACAAATTCACGCATCCACGCCCATGGTATCTGACATGGTGGGCATGGACTCTCTATGTGCTCATGCTTGCAACAGGTATTTACTTCTTTGTTCGTTACCGCACTCAGAAGGCTCGACGCGACATGAGGCGCCAGTACGAGGACAAGAAACTCCAGCAAGACCTCAAGATGCTCGAGCAAGACAAGATTATTGCTGAGCAAAAGCAACAGTTGCTCGAAGCACAGCTCAACGACAAGACCAAGGAGGTTGCATCTATGGCTCTCGACGCCATGGCGCGCAACCAAGCTATTGAGGGTATCAAGACATCACTGCGCGAGAAACGCCGCAAAGGAAGCATCTCACAGGCCGATATGGCGTCAATGCTGAGCCAACTGGGAGCCAATGCCGACAGCGACAACTTCTGGGAACTGTACCAGAACAACTTCAACCTCATCCACAAGAATTTCTTCAAGAACCTCAAGGAGAAATACCCGTCGCTCACATCGAGCGACCTCAAGTTCTGCGCCTTGCTTCGTCTCAACCTGTCGACCAAGGACATAGCCAAATTCACCCAGTTGAGCGTGCGCGGTGTTGAAGGAGCGCGTTACCGCCTACGCAAGAAGTTCAACCTCGACGAGGGCACATCCCTCATCGACTTCCTCCTCTCCTTCCAGTAAGTTTGTACAGGTAACCACATTTTCATTGTATGAATTTGGTATAAATCAACAAAAAGACTAAAACGCTTATTTCTTGCGTCTTAGTCTTTTTATGTATGGTCACATTAGGAAAACAATCAGCAACTGCTGCTTTTTTCTTCACCGATTGGCCGCCTTGATGTTTTGCATTAATTAATGTTTATTTTACGGTGTTGTTTCGGCTCACGGCTGGCAGTTTCTTCAAGGCTGCATTGTCCATGACCTTAATAGCCTTACCGTTGGACTTAAAGGTGTTGTTGCTTACCTTGAACTTGTTGGCATTGACCGAGGCCGCCTGAACGCCTGAAATCGCCTGAGAGCCCGTAATAGTCACGTTATTACCGCTTAGGTTGAGATCGGCGGGCATCTCCCTGCAGTTTACCATCGTGTTGGCAATCACATTGCAACTGCTCACGTTGACCTTGGCATCGGCAACATTGTTGAGCACGAAGTTCTGTGTCTTGGCTGCCGAGAGGCGGGTTGCCTTGAAATTGGTCACACGTGATGCAACAGTACTCGACTCGATGTTGAGCGCGCAGTCCTGGCAGTCGACAAGCGCCATGTTCTCGAAGTATGTACCCACTGTGCCGGCACCGTTCACGGTGAGGTTGCGAGCGGTGAGATTGAATGCCTTCTTGAGTCCGGGGGTTACGATGAGGTTGACATTGGTACCGCTTGCAAGGTTCACAGTAACGTTGTTGAGCACAAGCTGGGGCTCAAAGGCTGTTTCGCCATACACTGCAAACATCTGGTTCATCGAGTAATTGCTTGTGCTGCGTTTGTCGAGGGTTACATCCACATTGATTGTAACGTTGTCGAGCACCGTGCGATAAGCGCGTGTCATAACCGATGAGAGGATGCGATTCTTCTTAACGTTGAAAGTGGTGTTGCGCACGGTGAATGTGTCGCCACTGGGGCCCTCGGCAACGTTAAGGATATACTGCGCTGCATCGATGATAAAGTACTTCTCATTGATGCCGAATGTGCAACCCTCTAGCACGTTGTGATGGCTCATGGCCTTGAGGGCAGCGGTACTCTCCTGCTTGGGTCCCATGGCGCAATCGTTGAAGGTGCTGTTGCTCACAGTAACGTTGTTGGTTCCTGCCGACATATCCACGCCCTGCAGGCAGTACTGTCCGTGTACATTACTTACCTTACCGCCGGTGATGTGGAGGCCCACAGGCTGGAAATAAATGTGGTCGAACGTGCAATCGCTCATGGTTACATCGCGCACAATGAGTTTGTCGCTACGCTTACCTGCTGCAAGACCGTTACGACGCATCTCGAAGTGGATATTCTTGACTGTAAAGTTGCGGTTGAGCGAAGCATCGGTCTTAGTGGGCAGTATCTGGATAGCGTCGCCGCCCAGTCCACACACTGCAGTGCCGTCGGCAACCACGTTGTAGGCATTATCCTTGTTATACTCCACCCCGTTCACTGTGGGGAACTTGCTTGCATATACGGGCGGGAAATCATGCACTGTGTGGTAACCCACGAAGTTAAGGTCGTGGATACTGCAGTTGTAGCAGTCGGTGAGAGCGATGCCCATGATAAGAGTTCCCGGGCCATAGAGTTCAAGGCCCGAAGCGCCATTAATTGTAACATAAGGGGTCTTGGACGCCGAGAAGAAACTGCCGTTGAAGTTTATCTTGACATTCTTGCTATTACTCAGGAATTGTGCCATCATTTTAAGCGCCTGGGTGTTGTCGGTGCCGTAGCGCTCGTTGGTCTTATACCTGATGCCCTTGAGGGTATAGTTGTAAGAACGGCTCTTCATGTCGCTCTTCATACCGAAATTGGTTGCCTGCAAGGTACTTGAGGCAAAAGTCGCACCAGTAAAGTTGCAATTAAGGAAAATGCGCGAACTAACCTTAGATACTATCTTGATGTTTTGTCCCTTGACGGTAGCGTTGCTCAACATACCCTTGCCGCTGAACACAAGAGTAGAGTTGTTACCCACTACAACCTCTCCCACAACACGGGAAGTCACATAATAGGTTTTATTGGGCTGACTGAACGAAACAGCACTTGCCTGTTGCGATGACTTGCAACCAAGCAGTACTACCATCACTACTGTAAACAGAACTTTTATAGATGATTTCATAACTATACCTTATAATAATGAAACAAAGTTACTACATAATTATTAGAGTAGCAAGAAAAAGGAAGGTTTAATCTCTATGATACAAACTCATATAAACTAAAAAGAGAGGGCCGCACTTTCGTG
>DCGA01000150.1:0-3378 GCA_002314465.1 bacterium UBA1790
GTAACCTCGACACCCGCACCTCGTTTGAAATCCTCGTGCTCTTCCAGGAACTTCACAAGGAGGGCCGCACGATTATCTTCGTGACCCACAACCCCGAGATAGCACAATACAGCAGCCGCAACATCATGCTGCGCGACGGCAAGATACGCGACGACATCGTGAACAACAACATCCTTGATGCCGCCGAGAAACTCGCCCAACTGCCTGTAAACGATGACGACTAACAATCTCACACTATGAATTTTACCAACCTGTTTAAAATAGCCCTGAAGGCGATTAACAATAACAAGACCCGCAGTTTCCTCACCATGCTGGGTATCATCATAGGTGTGGCATCGGTGATTGCCATGCTTGCCATAGGCCAAGGCTCGAAGGTGAGCATACAGAAGAACATCGCCGAGATGGGTTCTAACATGATCATGATTAACCCCGGAGCCGACCGTGGCCCCGGCGGTGCACGCATGAGCGCCGACGATATGCAGACCCTCACCCTCAACGACTACAACACCATTGTCGACCAGAGCAAGTATCTGGCGGCAGTGAGTCCCAACGTGTCGAGCGGCGGACAGATTATCTTCGGCAACAACAACTACCAGTCGAGCGTGACCGGTGTGAGCCAAGGGTACCTCACCATCAGGCAACTGAGCGTCGAGAGCGGCGACATGTTTACCGATGCCGACATCAAGAGCGCTGCCAAGGTGTGCGTCATAGGCAAGACCATCGTTGACAACCTCTTCCCCAACGGAGCCGACCCCATAGGCCAGATTATCCGCTTCAAGCAGATTCCCGTCAAGGTTATAGGTGTGCTCAAGAGCAAGGGCTACAACTCTATGGGTATGGACCAGGACGACATCGTGCTCATGCCCTACACCACCGTTATGAAGCGCGTCCTGGCGCAGACCTACCTGAGCGGTATCTATGCCTCGGCAATCACCGAGGACATGACCGACCAGGCAATAGAAGATGTGACAACAATACTGCGCACCAACCACAAACTGCGTGACGGCGCTGACGACGACTTCTCTATCAGGTCGCAGGAAGAGTTGAGTTCGATGATGACCTCGACTACCGACATGATGACCATTTTGCTCGCTTGCGTGGCAGGCATCTCGCTCGTGGTGGGCGGTATAGGCATCATGAACATCATGTATGTGAGCGTTACCGAGCGAACCCGCGAAATCGGTCTCCGCATGAGTGTGGGCGCACGTGGCATCGACATCCTGAGCCAATTCCTTATCGAGGCAATCCTCATAAGCGTCACCGGCGGTATCATAGGCGTGATACTTGGCATCGGGGCATCTTATTTCGTGAAGTCGATTCTCAACTGGCCCATCAGCATCGAGGCGTGGACAGTGGCGCTGTCGTTCCTTGTATGCTCTATCACCGGCGTATTCTTCGGCTGGTACCCGGCCAAGAAAGCGGCAAATCTTGACCCCATCGAAGCAATCCGTTACGAATAAATTGGTCATTTGCAAGTAAATTATTACATTTGCATCATGAAAAAATCTGTATTGGTTCATATAGCGGTTTGGGCATTCCTGCTTTTGTTCCCGTTATTGTTTTATACACCTGGCGACACAGTTTCTGTATTGTGGAACCGAGCGATACGCGCATCAGGCAGTTCGGTGTGCTATATCATTCTTTTCTATGCCAACTATCTGTGGCTTGTGCCTAAGTTGTATTTCAATGACAAGAAGAAACGTTTCTACGCAATCAACGTAGCCTTCATTGTTGCAGCGCTTGTGATTGTGGTTATGTGGTGGGAAACCAGCCATCACATGATTCCCGAAGTAAGGATCCCCGACGGATTTAAGGCAACACCTCCGCCACCTCGCAAATCATTGTTGCCGCCGCCGGCCCAGATGCTGTTGTTCTACAACCTCATCTCGTTTACACTCACAGTAGTACTTAGTGTTGCCCTGCGACTAAGCGAGCGCACCAAGCAACTGGAGAATGAACGGCACGTGACCGAGCGCCGCCATAGCGAGGCCGAACTGATGAACCTGCGCTCACAGCTCAATCCCCACTTCCTGCTCAACACGCTCAACAACATCTATGCCCTCATCAGTTTCGACTCGGAGAAGGCACAGCATGCAGTGGAGGAACTGAGCAAGTTGCTGCGATATGTCCTGTATGAGAACGAGGGCTCGTTTGTGCCCCTCTATAAGGAGGCCGACTTTATAAGGAACTATGTGGAACTGATGAAGATACGAGTTACCGACAATGTAAAGGTAACCACCAACATCGACATTGACCCCAACGACTCCACTCCCGTGGCGCCGCTGCTGTTCATCTCACTCATTGAGAACGCATTCAAGCATGGTATCTCGCAGAGCGGCCAGGGATATATCAATATCCTGCTCAAGCAAGATGACGGAAACATCACTTGCAGCATCACCAACAGCAACCACCCCAAGAAAGCCAATGACAAGAGCGGCTCGGGCATAGGCTTGGAGCAAGTGGCCCGACGCCTTGAACTGCTTTATCGAGACAAATACACGTGGGAGCGTGGCCTCGATGAAGGCAAGAACGAGTATTATTCTAATCTGGAGATAAGAAAATGAACCTCAAGTGCATTATCGTCGATGACGAGCCCCTGGCAGTGGAACTGCTGGCGAGCTATGTGAGCAAGATTCCGTTTCTGGACCTTGCCGGGAAATACAGCAATGCAACCGATGCATTGAGCGGAATAAGGGAGCACAAGCCCGACCTTGTGTTCCTCGACATACAGATGCCCGAGATTAACGGCCTGGAATTGTCGCACATGATTCCCGAGACAACCCGCATCGTTTTCACCACCGCATTTGCGCAGTATGCGACCGACAGCTATCGCGTCAATGCCCTTGACTACCTGCTCAAGCCCATCTCCTATGCAAGTTTCCTCGAGGCATGCAACAAGGCCCTTCACTGGTTCACACTGTTGCAAAAAGGCGAGAACAAGGCTGCAGAAGAGCCCAAGAGTATATTTGTAAAGAGCGAGTACAAGCTGCTGCAGATCGACCTTGACTCAATACGCTACATTGAGGGTCTGAAAGACTATGTGAAGATTTTCACCGAGGAGTCGCAGCACCCCATCCTCTCGCTCATGAACATGAAAGCGATGGAGCAGATGCTACCGCCGTCGCGGTTCATCAGGGTACACCGCTCGTTCATTGTCAACAAGGCAAAGATACGCGAGGTGGAACGCAACCGCATCATATTCGGCAATGTGTATATTCCCATAGGCGACAGCTACAAGCAAGCCTTCCAGGAATTCATCAGCAAGTAAATACAAGGTAGATATAAACGCCTGTACCCATGTGTGGTACAAGGCGTTTTATTTTTTTAATCATTACAACTTGGGCAATATCGGTTTTTTTCTTAATTTTGCGCCTAACG
>DCGA01000150.1:3399-9149 GCA_002314465.1 bacterium UBA1790
ATTTATTAATTAGATGGAAAAAATAATAAATGGCATTATTGCGCTGTGGCATGCAGCCGGAAACGGCTGGCATCGCTTCAAAGCCTGGTACAAGGGATTGTACAAGGGCCGCCCCTGGTATGTGCGCATACTCGTTGCCATGGCCACTATGATAGTGGGCTTTATATTGTTCCTGATAGCCGTGGACATCAATTTCCTGTGGCTATTCGGCAAGTCTCCGTCAACATACAGCATAATGCACCCACCCACACTCGAGGCGAGTTACATTTACAGTGCCGACGGTGTCGAAATAGGAAAATACTTTGACGAAAACCGCACCCTTGTCGACTATGACGAGATAAACCCGGAGTTCTTCACCGTGCTCATCTCGACCGAGGACGAACGCTTCTACAAGCACCACGGCATCGACTTCGGCGGACTTGCGGCTGCAGCCAAGGACCTCCTGCTGCACGGGCGCGCACGCGGTGCGTCGACAATCACGCAACAGCTCGTCAAGAACATGTTCCGCATGCGCACCAACAAGGAGTACTCGACAGGTCTGCTGGGCTATATTCCCGGTGTAAAGATGCTCATCACCAAGAGCAAGGAGTGGATTATCGCAACCAAACTCGAGATGTTCTACTCTAAGGAGGAAATCCTTGAGATGTATGCCAACACGGTTGACTTCGGCAGCAATGCCTACGGCATAAAGACTGCAGCTAAGACCTACTTCGACACTACCCCCGACAAACTCAAGGTACAGGAGAGTGCAGTTCTCGTGGGATTGCTCAAGGCCACCAGCACCTACAACCCGCGCCTGAACCCCAAGAATAGCCTCCAACGCCGCAACGTGGTGCTCAACGGAATGCGAGAGCAAGGCAAACTCACCAAGGCGCAATGCGACTCGCTCATGGCAATGCCCATAGAGTTGCACTACACCGTCGACAACGCCTATGCCGGACAGGCACTATACTTCAAGCAGGAAGTGGCACGCCAACTCGAGGAGTGGTGCCAAGCCACAGGGCACGACCTCAACACCGATGGCCTGAAGATATATACCACCATCGACACCCGCATGCAGCGCTACGCCGAGCAGGCGGTGACCGAGAAGATGAAGATTGTGCAACGCAACTTCAAGGAACACTGGGGCGACGGCGACTGCTGGGTTGACGAGAACGGAAAGGTTATCGCCAACTTTGTCGAAGACAAGGCACACAACACCGATGCCTACCACAGCCTGCTGGCACGCTACCCCAACAACCTTGACTCGGTGGACTACTACATGAACCTGCCCCACCGCGTCCATCTCTTTGACTACGAGAACGACAGCCTGTACATGGAAATGAGTTCGATGGACTCGCTGCGCTATATGCTCCATTTCATGCACGCCGGTTTCATAGCCATGGAACCCCAGAACGGTCATGTAAAGGCGTGGGTGGGCGACGTAGACTTCGACACATGGAAATATGACAACGTTCATGCCGAGCACCAGCCCGGGTCTACCTTCAAGTTGTTTGTCTACTCGGCAGCAATGGAACACGGCATGGCACCCTGCATTCACCGCCGCGACGAATACTTTGACACGCTGGTACTCAACCGCGAGACCAATGAGATGGAGCACTGGCATCCCACTAATGCCAACGGCCAGTTCAGCGGCTCAGACATGACGCTGCGCACAGCATTTGCACAGAGCATTAACAGCGTGGCAGTGCGTGTAGCACTCGATGTGGGTATTCCCATCGTGGCACAGACAGCCCGCGACATGGGTATAGAGAGCCAACTCGACGAAACCCCTGCCATTGCGCTCGGGGCCAGCGACGTGAACCTCATGGAACTTGTCAACGGATTCTGCACCATCGCCAACGACGGCGTGTGCCACAAGCCTGTGCTGGTGACCCGCATCATCGACAAGAACGGCAACGAGGTGTATCATGAGCCACGCGATGCCGAGCGAGCAGTGTCTTACCGCACAGCATTCTTCATGCAGCAGATGCTCATGGCGGGACGCACCGACGCGGGAGGCACATCGCAAGCCATCAACGGATACATTAGTCCGTCGATGTATGACACCGACTTCGGTGGCAAGACCGGCACCAGCAACCGCCACGCCGACGCATGGTTTGTGTGCGTATCGCCCAACCTTGTGTGCGGTGCATGGGTAGGCGGACAGTATCGCCAGATTCACTTCCGCACCGGCGCACTGGGCCAGGGCAGCCGCACAGCGCTCCCCATATGCGGTGCATTCATCCAGCGCGTGTTCAACGACCGCGCCTTCAAGTCCTACCACAAGAGGTTTGGCGCAGCACGCGAATACATCGACCCGGCCCTTTACTCGGGATGCAGCACCGACATAGAACTCGACAGCCTGCTCACCGACAGCCTGGGACTGGACTCGATTATCCCCGAAGCCCCCGCAACGGATGATTCCACCGCTCCCGACACAACCAAACAGATTTAATGACGAATATGAAGCATAGAACAAACATACTACTTGCATGCGCGCTCATGATGGCTACTGCCCTCGGTGCCGCAGCACAAAAGCAATTCACGCTCGAGGACCTCAACTTCGGCGGCACAAACTACCGTAACATGGTGCCTCAAAACCGCAACATCGTGTGGATGGGCGACAAACCCCTGCACGTAAACAGTGACTCGTGCTGGGTCATCGACACCAAGACTGCCCGCGAGAAACTGCTGTTCACCCGCGACCAGATTGCCGCTTGGGCAGGCGTAGAGAAGGTGAAGAACCTTACCTGGCTCAGTTTCCCCGACCCTGCTAAACCCCAGGCTATTGTGATGACCGACAGCTCGCGCATCCTCGTAGACGTGAAGGCACACAAGCCCGTGTGGGTACAGAGCACCAAGGGCGAAGGCAGCGTGAAGAAATGGCACGAGACCAGCCGCGCCACAGCCTTTGTGCGCGACCACAACCTGTGGGTAAAAGATGCACAGGGTAATGAGCACCAGGTCACTACCGACGGAAGCGAGAAGATTGTCTATGCCCAGAGTGTGCACCGCAACGAGTTTGGCATCGACGGTGGCATTTTCTGGAACAACGCCGGCGATAAGGTGGCATTCTACCGCATGGACCAGAGCATGGTGACCGATTACCCGCTCATCGATGTTCCCGAGCCCACCGACAGCACCAAGTATATCGCTACACCCGCTCCCGAGACCTACCCCATGGCAGGACAGACATCCCACCTGGTTACCGTGGGTATCTACGACATGGCAAGCGGCAATGTCACATACATCAACGCCGGAGACCCCACCGACCGTTATTTCACCAACATTGCATGGAGTCCCAACGACAAGTATATCTACATGTTTGAACTCAACCGCCGTCAGAACGACTGCGCCCTGATGAGGTACAACGCCGCAACAGGTCAGTTTGCAGGCCAACTCTACCGCGAGATTCATCCCAAGTATGTAGAGCCGCAGCACCCCATCGTGTTCCTGCCCTGGGACGACGAGGCATTTGTGATGCAGAGCGAGAAAGACGGATATAACCACCTGTACCTGCACGACAGCGACGGCAACCAGCTGCGCCAGCTCACACAGGGCAACTGGGTAGTGATGAATATGCTCGGATTTGATGCATCAACCAAGTCAATCGTCTACACCAGCAATGAGGCAAATCCGCTGCAGCAAAACGTGTACAGCGTTAATGTGGCCACAGGCGAGCGCCATCGCATAGACGAGGGCGGCAAGGGATGGCACAGTGCGTCGCTCAGCCCCAGCGGCAAGTGGCTCATCGACTATTACCAGGAGCCCGATGTGCCCCGCAACATCGCTATCGTGAACACAGCAACTGGTGCCGCAACACGCTATTTCACCGCACCTGACCCATGGGAGGGCTACACCGTGCCCACCTATGAGAGCGGTTCTATCAAGGCGGCCGACGGCACTACCGACCTGTATTACCGCATGGTGAAGCCCGCCGACTTCGATCCCAGCAAGAAATACCCCACCGTTGTTTATGTGTACGGCGGTCCTCACGCCCACAACGTGGACGCACGCTGGCACTATTGCAGCCGCAGTTGGGAGACCTACATGGCACAGCGCGGCTATGTGCTGTTCATCCTTGACAACCGTGGCAGTGCCAACCGCGGACGCGACTTTGAGAACGCCACTTTCCACAAACTCGGTCAGGTAGAAATGTCCGACCAGATGTGCGGCGTGGAGTTCCTCAAAACACAAGAATATGTCGATACCACCCGCCTCGGCGTGCATGGTTGGAGTTACGGTGGTTTCATGACCATAAGTCTGATGACCAACTACCCCGACGTGTTTAAGGTGGGTGTAGCCGGAGGCCCCGTAATCGACTGGAAGTG
Source organism: bacterium UBA1790 (assembly GCA_002314465.1). Taxonomy (GTDB): domain Bacteria; phylum Bacteroidota; class Bacteroidia; order Bacteroidales; family Muribaculaceae; genus Sodaliphilus. The sequence continues at coordinate 7,713 of DCGA01000150.1, forward strand.
GTATGAGGTAATGTATGGCGAGCGCTATATGGGTACGCCCAAGAGCAATCCCGAGGGATATGCCCTGACCAGCCTCATTCCCAAGGCAAAAGACCTCAAGGGCCGTCTGCAGATTATCATCGGTCTCAACGACCCCACGGTGGTTCCGCAGCACGCCTATTCGTTCCTCAAGGCATGTATCGCCGCCGGGACACAACCCGATTTCTTCGTGTATCCCGGCCAGGGCCACAACATGGCAGGTCACCAAAGCGTGCATCTGCATGAGCGCATCACCCGTTATTTCGACGACTACCTCATGAACGCAAAATAACCAAAAGGCGACAATATTTATGGCACAATCGCTCAGCAAAATATATCTGCACATCATCTTTCACACCAAGACAACAAGTCCCGGAGTGATGGATCAAGACATTGAGCGTTTACATGCCTACGTAGGCCAACTGATAAATGAAACCGGATGCTATTCAATCATTGTTGGAGGTGTAAAAGACCATGTACATGTGTTATGCGCCTTGTCGAGAGATGTAACCGTTTCTCATTTGGTTGAAGAAATCAAGCGAAACAGTAGTCGATGGATTAAAAACGTTAACCCGAGGTACTCAAACTTTGCTTGGCAAGGCGGATATGCAGCATTTTCGGTTAGTCAGTCTGTAGTTGACAAGACGATTAGTTACATAAAGAATCAAGCGCAACATCATTGTTCAATTTCATTTGAGAATGAATACAAGCGTTTTATGGATATGTACCAAATAAAATATGACGAGCGGTATGTGTTTTGTGATTGACATAATGCTTTTGCCCTTACAGGGCGCATTAATTGATGCATCATATACCCAGGGCGTTGCCCTGGGCTAAGAGCGTCATTGCCCTTTCAGGGCGCCTTCAATTACAAACGAACTGAAAACGGGTATCGGTGCCATACCTACCCATAACCCATTGCGACACAATGCAGCGGGAACGCATAACACCAGCCCCGAAGAGGCAATGTCAATTGCGATTAACGACCGGCAGCGCCCTGTAAGGGCAAGGCTGCAAATAGCCCAGGGCAACGCCCTGGGTATAGAACGGAAAAACAACCGCCCTGTAAGGGCAAAAGAATTATAAAAAATATGAATAAAAAAACCATAGCCGCGGCTTGTATTACCGCCGTCGCATCGACAACCGGAGCGCAAACAATGCCTCAGGCACCCGACTACCTGAAACAGGGCGACAAGGTGGTGATTATGTCACCTGCAAGTACCCCTGTCAAGGCCAAGGTGGAAAGTGCCGCCCAGGTACTGCGCCAGTGGGGCTTTAAGGTTGAGGTGAGCGACGCCACTCTCGACCGCTACCACATGTATGCCGGACACCCCGACAAACGCACCGAGGAACTTCTCAAATACCTGCGCGACCCCGAGGTGAAGGCTATTATCGCGTCACGCGGTGGCTATGGCTCCT
>DCGA01000150.1:9199-12629 GCA_002314465.1 bacterium UBA1790
CCGCCGATACACTTGCCAAGTACCCCAAGTGGATAGTGGGCTACAGCGACATATCGGCTCTGCACAGCGCCCAACTGTGTGCCGGCAACATGAGCATCCACGCCAGCATGAGCAGCGCATTACACGCCGGCGGTGCCGACGGTGCAATCAACCTGATGCTACGCGACGCCCTCACCGGCAACCTCAAGGGCCACACCGTACCTGCGCACAAATACAACATCCAAGGCACTGCCAAGGGCATCCTCATGGGCGGCAACCTCGCCGTGCTGAGCAAGATTGCCGGCAGCAAGGACTTTGACTGCCTTGACCGATACAACCTTGAGGGCAAGGACATTATCCTTTTCATGGAAGACGTGGGCGAATCGTTTGAGCGCGTCAACAACATGATTGACCAACTCTACCTGAAGGGTGTGATGCAGCACGTGAAGGGTGTGATTGTGGGTCGCTTCACCGATTACAAGACCCGTTGGGACTACAAGGACATGAACGATATGATCCACGACACGTTCACCGACATGGGCCTTGACATACCCGTGTGCTACGACTTCCCCGTGAGCCATGACGAGACCTGGAACTATCCCATGATTGAGGGCCATCCCGTGACACTCACCGTGGGCAAAGATAATGTTTCGCTTACATTCGACCGATAAAATACTATTATATGAGACTCTTGAAACATATATTTGCGGCTATCGTCATTGCATCAGGGCTATGCGCCTCGGCAGGTAATATCACGCCCACCGAGGGAGAGGTCTTTGTCCCCACCATCGACGGCATTTATTACGAGTTATACTCCAATACCCACCTGGGCAAAGTAACCGGAGCCAAGAAAAGCGGGGATATCGTAATCCCCGCCACAGTTTCCTACTTGAACGAAACATATGACATCACCGCTATCAAGGAAAATGCCTTCAACGGATTCAAAAACATCGGCACTGTTACCATCCAGGGCAACAACTTACTTGAGATAGGGCCCTCGGCGTTCGCGGCTTCGTCAATCACCTCAATAGCGATGCCCAACTCTGTCACAACACTCGGTCGGAAAGCATTCTCATCGTGCGAGAAACTCACGTCGGTCCAGTTGTCATCAGGACTGACCGAAATACCCGAAATGGCTTTCCATGAGTGCACATCGCTCAGTTCACTGGCAATCCCCGAGGGAGTAACCACACTGGGCAATAATGCCCTGATGAAATGCAACAGTCTCAAATCAATACAGTTGCCAAGCACCCTCACCACAATGAACCAATCGGCGATTATGGGTTGTCCCATGCTCACAAGCATTGAGTTGCCCAAGTCGCTCCGCACCATCGGGGTAAACACATTTTCTTATTGCGGCTTCACATATCTCAACATCCCCGAGGGTGTGACAACCATCGGTCAATCGGTGGGAGACTACTGCGAGAAACTTGTTGCCGTTTCGGTTCCAAGCACAGCCAAGGTCATTGACGGTATGCTTTTCGATGCAAGCTCAGTGGTGCGCCTGTACAGCCGCGCTACCAAGCCCGTCGAAGCCAGTGACGAGACCTTCTACACCCCATCGTTAAATTCCAAAACCGTGCTTTATGTACCCAAAGGGACCGTAAGCGCCTACAAGGACACCGCACCGTGGCTATTCTTTAATACAATCAAGGAGGAAGTCGTGGGCGATGCCGATGGTAACCAGACTGTAGACGTGTCGGACGTGAGCGCCGTCATCAACCACGTTCTGGGCAAAGGAAGCGCCCTGACAGCAATCCCTGCCGATGTCGATAAAGACGGCTGTATCGATGTACTCGACGTTAATTCTGTAATCAATATTATACTAAATAAATAAAACCAACTGACTCTATGAAAAGGTTCTTAATTTCATCAGTAATCGTGCTTTCTTGTTGTATTTCTGCAATTGCCGCAAATATCTCTTACAAGAACATGACAATTACCGTGTTTGAGCTTAGCGGTACAGCACAAATCATTAACGGCTATGGCACATCGGGAAACGTCGTGATTCCCGCAACCGTACCCTACAATGGTGTAAACTACAAGTTGACCAGCATCTATGAAGAAGCATTCAGCGATAACACTAAAATCACAGGAGTGAGTGTAGAGGGCGAAAACCTTACCGAGGTTGGTGAGATGGCCTTCTGCAACTGCTCAGCCCTTGCATCAATCAGCCTGCCCAACTCGGTGACAACCATCGGCAATAAGGCATTTGCGTACACAGCCATCACCTCTATCGTTCTCCCCGAGAATGTAAAATCGATGGGTACCGGGCTTTTCTATAACTGTTCATCTCTTGAAAGCGTAACCCTGCCCAAAAGCATTACACGCATTCCCAATGAAACGTTCTATGATTGCTCGAGCATAAAGACTCTTGATATCCCCGAGGGAATTACTGTGATAGGCGAATCGGCGTTTGTACGTTGCGGGGCTCTCACAAAAGTAAAATTGCCCAGCACGCTCGTTACCATCGAGAAAATGTGTTTCTACCTGTGTTCCAACATCACGGAGATTAACTTCCCCAAGTCGCTCAGAACCTTAGGTGACTATGCGCTTTATGAGATTGGCGTGCCTTATCTGCTTCTTCCTGAGGGACTCACAAACATAGGCAGCTCTGCACTGCACAATATCAAATCGGCCCAGTCCATTGTAATTCCCAGCACAGTGACACGTCTGTACGAATATGTATTCTCGGGAGTAACCGAAATGAAGAATGTATATCTGCGTGCGCCTCAGGTGATAACACTTAACAGCTCATCGGCACAGCCCTTTGTATCTATTCGTACCAAAGTACGCATGTTCGCTCCTGAAGACCTGATTGAACAATATAAGGATACCAGTGTGTGGAGTTGGTTCAAGTATTATTACGCCGACATCAAAGGCGATGCCAACGGCGACCAGGTGCTCGATGTGTCGGACGTGAATGCCGAAATCAACTTGCTGCTCGGCAAGGATACCGGTGAGTTTGCAGCAGGCAGCGACGTGAACCGCGACTGCGCCATCGACATCTCGGATGTAAACGAAACAATTAATCTGCTGCTCGGCAAGTAATACCGTCCGAGTTTAAATCGCAAGATTTTCAAAAAAAACGGGGCAAAGTGTTGCACAGAACAAAAAAGTGTTGTACCTTTGCACCCGCAATGCCCAAGTGGCGGAATTGGTAGACGCGCACGTTTCAGGTGCGTGTGCCGCAAGGCGTGAAGGTTCGAGTCCTTTCTTGGGCACGCTTCTAAAAGGTCAGCTAACGCAAGTTAGTTGACTTTTTCTTTTATACCCATGCCTCGCGGCACTTGCATTTATAGCGAAAAAGAAAAACTGAAAGAAACCGCGGTTTCCTTCAGTTTTATTCTTTATATGAAACAAGTGTATTACTTGATGTCGAAGGTGAGACTCTCGCCGGCAATGGTTGCGCGGAACTGGCCGGGCTCAACCACCCACTGCATGTCCTCGT
>DCGA01000150.1:12686-12823 GCA_002314465.1 bacterium UBA1790
CGGTCTTGGTCTCACCGGGCGCGAGTTCCACCTTGTCGAATGCACGCAAGCGCTTCACATCGGGGGTGAGCGATGCCACGAGGTCGCTCACGAAGAGCAGCACGGGTTCCTTGACAGCGCGATTGCTATTGTTGGTA
>DCGA01000181.1:0-487 GCA_002314465.1 bacterium UBA1790
TACCCGAGCGAAGCGAGCCGGATGGGGCGAGCAGCGGCGAGTGGGCGTAGCCCGTGCCGCAACCAGCGAACCCCCATCAATTTCTTTCAGTTTAAACTCCCTTATGTTCTTAAAACACCCAAACCGGCCTTTTTGTTCTTTTGTCTAAATATCGCTATCGCGAAGCCTGATTCGTTCCGGTAACTTACCCGAAGAGATGAGAGAACGCCTCCTCCACCTTGCTTACCTCGATGATCTTGATGCCGCTTGCGGTGTGCACACCCTTCAGGTTGTTGGCAGGTACGATGATGGTTTGAAAACCGAGTTTCTGAGCCTCGCTTATGCGCTGGTCTATGCGTGTCACTTGCCTTATTTCGCCCGAGAGACCCACCTCTCCGGTGAAGCACACGCTCTTGTTTACCGCCATGTCGACGTTCGACGACAAGATGGCGCATATCACTGCCAGGTCGAGCGCAGGGTCGTTGACCTTAAGGCCAACGACCCTGCC
>DCGA01000181.1:512-2973 GCA_002314465.1 bacterium UBA1790
CATCCTTCTGGGCCAGTTTAAATCCTACGCGCTTCTCAAGCACGGCGAGCAGCATGTTCATGCGTCGCTGGTCAAATCCGGTCACGGTGCGCTGTGCAGTACCGTAGGCGGCTGTGCTCACGAGCGACTGCACCTCGATGAGGAACGGGCGCGTACCGTCTATGGTCACGCCTATGGCAGTGCCGCTCAGCGACTCGTTGTTCTGCGACAGGAGCATCTCGCTGGGGTTGGTAACCTCACGCAGACCGTCCTGCTTCATCTCATAGATGCCTATCTCGCTGGTGTTGCCAAATCGGTTCTTGATAGACCTGAGGATGCGGTACATGTAGTGGCGGTCGCCCTCAAACTGCAACACGGCATCTACAATGTGCTCAAGCACCTTGGGGCCGGCAATGCTGCCTTCCTTGTTGATGTGGCCTATGAGTATAACGGGGGTATTGGTCTCCTTGGCATAGCGCTGGAAAGCGGCCGCACATTCGCGCACCTGGCTCACACTGCCCGCAGCGCTTTCAAGTTCGTCGCTTGCGATTGTCTGTATGGAGTCCACGATAATCATATCGGGCTTGTCGGCGCGTATGCCGGCAAAAATTGTTTCAAGCGATGTCTCGCACAGCAGGTAGCACTCGCAGTCTACATCGCTGCCGGCGATGCGGTCGGCACGCATGCGCAACTGTTGCGGACTTTCCTCGCCCGACACGTACAGCACGCGGCGCGAACGGATGCGAAGCACGTTTTGCAGTGTCAGCGTCGACTTGCCTATGCCCGGCTCACCGCCTATGAGGATAATACTGCCGGGTACAATGCCGCCGCCCAGCACGCGGTTGAGTTCACCGCTGGGTAACTTGATGCGTGGCATCTCCTCGGCCTTGATTTGCGATATCTTGACAGGTGTGGCGCTCTTGCGCTGGCCCTCGTCGGCACCATACTTAGCCGCATGGCTGCTCTTGGCCACAACGGGCTCTTCGATGTAAGTGTTCCACTCACCGCATGCAGGGCACTTGCCCACCCATTTGGGCGACTCGGCTCCGCAATTCTTGCAGTAAAATAATGTCTTAGCGCCTTTTGCCATTTTCTATCCTCCTTTTTTATTATAAAATCTGCGAGATCTGCGAGATCTGCGCGAGGTTTGTTGCACTGCGTAGCTTGTTTTCTTTATTTGAGGGAGTCGCGCATGAACTCGCTTATGGTGATGGCGGCTGCCACGCCCACGTTGAGCGACTCGCTGCAGCCTCCGGTGTGTGGCGCCGCGGGGATGAGCAGACGCTTGTTCACGCAACGTTCCACCTTGGCGCCTATGCCCTGGCCCTCATTGCCGAATACCACGAAGCAAGGCTTCTCGAGCTGTGTGCCATAGATGTTGTCGCCGTCGAGGAATGTGCCGTACACTGGCAACTCACTGTATTCTTCAAAGAGTTCCTCAAGGTCTACATAGTGCACCTTCACGCGTGCTATGGCTCCCATTGTCGCCTGCACCACCTTGTGGTTGAAGACGTCGACAGTGGTCTTGCTTGCAAAGATGTTCTTGATTCCATACCAGTCGGCAAGGCGGATGATGGTGCCCAGGTTGCCGGGGTCCTGAACGTTGTCGAGAACGATGTTCAGCCCGTTGCGCACTTGTGCCTCGTCGATGGTTACCTTGGGTGTCTCATACACCGCGATTACATCGCTGGGGGTGGTGAACTGCGACATGCGGCTCAGGTGTTGCTTGGTGGCAAGCACCAGTTTCTCGCGATGACCCGAGTGACCGCACTGGTCATACCACGCACGGGTGGCAATAATCCACCTGCAGTTGAATGCGTCCCATGTGTCGCGCACACACTTGGTTCCCTCGGCTACAAACAGCCCTTCCTCGTCGCGGTGCTTCTTGGCTCCCAGCGACTTTACCACCTTAATAATATAGTTGTTGATTTCTGCCATTGGTGTAAGTTGCTTTGTTGACTGCAAATTTACTCAATTTAATGCACTCCCACAAGCAAAATGGCACTTAAGGTGTGTGTTATCAGCAGGCAAGCATGCGGCGATGGGGCGACGATACCATCATGTCGGTGCTCCAGCCCTGGCTGGCGTTGCGCACCTTGACACGTGCCAAGCCGCCGAAGATGCCTGCCTTGGTCATCACATAGCGCATCACGTCTTCCATGCTGGAAAAGTTGTTCTGCATCACGTTGACGATTGTAGTGCCGTTGCACACCAGTGTTGCAAAGATCTGGTCGCCGTTTTCCATCTTGTGTTGGGTGTAGGTAGTATTCATCGTTCTCGTTGTTTATTGATTACGATGCAAAATTACATACTACATGTGCCACGATGCGGCACATCTATCTAAACTTATATTAAATATACCATTTCGTTCATTTTATTGGCTTGTAAAACAGCATGGCACAAAAAAACTCGGCAACCGACAGTAAAGCCGATTGCCGAGCCGAGATTATATCTCAGGGGGGAAATAGATGTCTGTTTAGAC
>DCGA01000121.1:0-470 GCA_002314465.1 bacterium UBA1790
AAGAACAAAGTGCCAATGGAGTTGAAGTTGCAATCGTTACCGCAATAAATGATGAGCAGTATGATTTCCTTCAATCGTCAGGGCTACATGCCACAACTAATCCAAATTTGAGACTTTGTACAATAGTAATAGACAAGTCACTTGTTTGGTATGGGAATGTGAATGCTTTGGGCTTCTACTCGGATAAAGACAATATAATAAAGTTGAAGGACGATAGAATTGCTGCAGAGATGTTGAATGTTTTATTTGGATAAAGTCTTTATGCTTTTATGTACTGCAAAGCAATCACACATACAAATCTGATATTTTTTATTTTTGAGTGTAGATTTCCTTAAAATTGGGTGTAGATAAAATTTTGGCTGTAAAACCTGGAAACTCAGATTTACAGCCATTTTTTGCGCTAAACTCCTATAAATGATACTTTATAAGGCTCGATGATACCCTAATTTTTGGGTGTAAAATTGGGTGTA
>DCGA01000121.1:574-2390 GCA_002314465.1 bacterium UBA1790
TCGACCACTCTGCCATCTCTCCAGTGTTAAGGCAATTGCGATAACGGGTGCAAAATTACAACACTTTTGTGACATGTGCAAATATTTTGGCACTTTTTTTATTCTAAATCAACAATTGTTATTCCCGCTCCGCCAAATTGGACGTGTTCGTCGCGATAACTCTTCACGCCGTTTACGGTGTTTAAGTATTGGCGTATCACGGTTTTAAGGATACCCGTGCCTGTGCCGTGCAGGATGCGCACGCGTGCCTGTTGGAACTGTATCGCATCGTCAATAAAATAGGTTACGGCTTGTATTGCCTCGTCGGCTCTCATGCCTCGCACGTCTATGTCGGGCTTGAAATTGAGTTGGCGAGCGCGTATCTCGTTGTTCGACTCCTTGCTCATCGCCAGGGTGGGAGCTTTGTCGGCCTTCTTTATAGTGCGCTCAAGGCGTGAGGTCTCAACACGTGTTTTGAGGTTTCCGAATGCCACAATGGCATATTTTTCATCGATGCTTATGATTGTACCCACCGTGGTTGCGCCTTTCATCACCACATTGTCGCCGGGCTCAAGCGGGCGCTCGCTCTTTGCGGGAGCAACCGGCTTGGACTCCTTGCGGCGCGGAGTGTGCTTGGGACGCAGTTTCTCTATCTGCTTGTTGGGCTCAGTACCTTCGCTTTCAAGTCGCTGCTTGAACTCGTCGAGGTGGCGGCGCACTTCCTTGGTCTTCTCTTTCTCGGCTTGCATCTCGCGTATCTCCTTGATGGTACGCTCAATCTCGGCGTTGCTCTTAGCGAGGATTTCGCGTGCTTCGCTCTTGGCCTGCTTTATGATTTGCTTCTGCTCGCTGGCAATGTTCTCCAGACGAGCGTTGTACTGCTCAAGGATGGCGTCGAGTTTCTTCTCCTTGACGTGAATCTCGTGGCGCTTGTTCTCCCAGTACTTGCGGTCGCGCACTATGTCGAGCAGGTACTTGTCCATGTTGATGTAATCGCTGCCCACAATCTCGCTCGCATGCTCTATCACATCTTGCGGCAAACCTATCTTGCGCGCAATCTCAATTGCAAACGAACTGCCGGGGTAACCTACCGACAACTGGAACAACGGACGCATGTGCTGCCTGTCGTAGAGCATCGCGCCGTTGATGATGCCGGGTGTGTCGTCGGCAAATTGCTTGAGGTTCTGGTAGTGGGTGGTGATTACGCCAAATATCTTCTTCTCGTTGAGTCGCTTGAGTATCGCCTGGGCAATGGCACCGCCTATCTGGGGCTCGGTGCCGCCGCCAAACTCGTCGATGAGCACCAGTGTCTCGCCAGCGCCTCGGTTGAGGAACATCTTCATGTTCTGCAAGTGCGAACTGTAGGTACTCAGGTCGTCCTCAATCGACTGCTGGTCGCCAATGTCGATGAAGATGCTGCGGAACATTCCCATGTGAGAGTTGTTGTAGAGCATGGGCAGAACGCCGCACTGCATCATGTACTGGTTGATGCCCACGGTCTTGAGGCATACCGACTTACCACCGGCATTTGGTCCCGAGATGAGTAGTATGCGCTGCTTCTGGTCGAGTTGCAGGTTAAGTGGCACCACTTCCTTGCCTTGCTCCTTGAGCGAGAGGTACAGGCCGGGGTGGGTGGCGTGATACCAGTCGATGAGTGGTTTCTCGTGTACATGGGGCAGTTGCGCGCCTATCTCGTGGGCAAACATTGCCTTTGCCCTGATAAAGTCTATCTCGCCGAGTACGCCGTATGTCCCCAAAAGATCATCGATGTGTGGACGTATGCCGTCGGTAACGGCAGTGAGGATGCGTATAATCTCGCGTGCAATCTCGGCCTCGG
>DCGA01000121.1:2423-6731 GCA_002314465.1 bacterium UBA1790
GTTGTTGGCCTCGACAATCTCTTCGGGCTCGATGAACACGGTCTTGCCGCTGGCACTCTCATCGTGCACGATACCCTTAACCTTGCGCTTGTGAGCCGGTGCTACGGGAATCACGAGGCGGCCGTCGCGCACGCTGGGCTGCACATCGCTCTCGAGCACGCCGTCCTGCTTGCCTTGCGAGATGATGCGGCGCAGCATGCCGTTAATGCTCGAGGTCACGCTCATTATCGTGTGGCGCAACTCGGCGAGCAGCGGCGAGGCGTTGTCCTTGATGTTGCCGTTCTTGTCGAGTACGGCTGCTATGTCATCGATGATGCCGGCGAACGACTGCATGCCGCTCACGAGGCTGCGCAGAGTGGGATAGGGCGACGATTCCTCCTCCTTGCCCAGGGCAAAGAACTTGATGATATCGGCCACTGTAGTGAGTGAGCGTTGCAGGTTGAAGAGGTTCTCGGCCGAGAGGAACGAACCGGGAGTGGATACCGCCTTGAGCGGACCGCGCAGGTCAAAGATGAAGTTGAGCGGGAACTCACGGCTCGACTGCAATATAGCCAGGAACTCGTTGGTCTGGTTGAGCCACTCCATCACACTTGGAAAATGAGTGGAGAACGCCATCTGCTCGCAGCACGACAGTCCCAGCGGACTGATGCAACGCTTCTCAATCTCGTGGCGTATGGTGGTAAAACCTATTTTCTGTTCAAAGTTGCCTGGATATATCATATATTATAATGTGCTGTTTCTATATTGCAGTGCAAAGGTAGTAAATTTTGCACCATTGTCAAAATCGCGGCCCATGTTTAATGCAATACAGGATGCATCACGATGATGCATCCTGTGCTGTCTCATTCCTGCAGCCGGGGTTAGAATCCCACGCGGATGTGTGCATTTTCCTTGTTGAGCAACTCGTTGTCGCAACTCTCGACAATGCTGTCGATGTCGATGGTATCGCGGTCGGAGAGGATATCGTTGATGATGCGCTTGCGCGCGATGTTCTCAATCTGTCCGCCCGAGAACTCGTAGCGCTGAGCCAACGTGAATGCCTGCTCATCGGTGAGGTCGCCCAGCATAGCCTTCCAAATGTGCTGGCGCTCATTGGCAGTGGGTTTCTCAAACTCAATCTTATAGAGGAAGCGGCGCTCAAAGGCGTTGTCGAGATTGTCTGTGAGGTTGGTTGTGGCGATGAGGATGCCTTCGAGGTTCTCCATCTCTTGCAGGATGATGTTCTGCATGGCGTTCTCCATCTTGTCGACGCTTCTTTCGCTTGAGGTGTTGCGGCGGTTGAACAGCGCATCGGCTTCGTTAAACAGCAGGATGGGTGCGTTGCTGTTGCCATGAGCTAACTTGCGGTAGCGCTCAAACACGGCCTTGATGTTCTTCTCGGTTTCGCCCACCCACTTGCTGCGAATGCTGGGTACGTCCACCAGCATGATGTCGCGTTTGGTGAGGCGGGCAAGTTGCATCACCGTTTCGGTTTTACCTGTACCCGGCGATCCGTAGAACAAGCACGAGAAGCCCTTGCGCATGCCGTGGTCGCTCAGACGGTTCATGATGCGCTCCATGCGCGAACTTTCAAGCATTGACTCGAGTTGGCTCACCTGCGAAGTGACATTCTTAGGGTAGAACATCTCTTTGGCCGAGATTTCCTCGTGCAGTTTCAGGTTGGCTCGCGGATTGATATTCGTCAGCAGGTTGAGCTCGCCGAATACCTCTTTCTTGGCGTAGTCGGTGATGGTCCATGCGTTGGGTGCAGCATGTCCGTCATTGCACGCGTTACACACGAGATTGTTTCTCATGAGAATGTGTGTGCCGTTTTCAAGTTGGCGTATCTGGGCGCGCAGTACCAGGAGTTGAAAAAGACCCTCAATGTCATGGCGCATTACATGTTCGTCATGGTTGTTGATGTACAGCATTGACAGGGCAAGGAACATGACAAGGTCTCTCAACAACAGATTGTACGACTTGAGCTTGCGGGCAACGACTAACTGCTGGTTCTTGTCAATGAGCTCGGTAAGTTTGATGTTAAGTTCTTCATCATCAAGTTCGTTACGGCCGCGTGCATTGAGGTACTTAGACACAAAGTCCAGGAAATCTTGCACTTCAAGGTTCTCTACATTCTCGGGCTTGGGCTTGTTGCCATTTGCAATCTCCTTGAGTACGAGGCTGGGCATGCGGTAGCTCGTTTCGCCGTCATCGTTATTGCGACGCACGATAAAGCCTTGGTTGACCAGTGTGTTGATATCATCAATGTGATTGAAGACGCTGAGCGGACGCTTATTGAAGTGGCTGGCAATGTCACGGGTGCGGATGTTGTTGTCATAGTACATGTCCATGATGCACGCAAGGAACACTGCCTGCATGGGGGTGATGTCCATGCGGGATGCAAGTTCGGCGGCATACTTCTTGGCTCCGGTGGGCATGAATTTGCCGGTGTCTTCATTTAATTCGTTAATTACTTGAGACAGCGCGATTGTGTCCATCTCCTTCAGTTCCTTCTTTGTGATCGCTTTCATAGTAGCTGGATTTTTATGATTAGAAGCCCTTGGGCAAGACGAGTGTTTTCTTGGTTGATACATCATTTCCCTCGTGACAATGTAATGATGGGTATTATTTCTTGCTTTTCCACACCCATGCAATTGCCTTTAACGGTATTTAACATTTTTGCCGCTTTTTCATGGCTTTCATCACGCCATCCCTATATATTAAAAGGTAAAACAAGAAACTTTAAAACTATATCTGTTACAATTATTGGAAAATATGACTAACTTTGCAAGGTTAATCCGTAAGAATAAAGAAAACCAAGTTTATTTGCCAGTTGATGTGCGCTGTGGCGCTGCTTGCGCTCAGCAGCTGTTTCACTGGCGTTGAGAATACTCCAAAGATTACCGAGAAGGACGTCTCGCGCACAATGACCGAACTCGAACGCCGTCAGCCCACATTATCGCTGACTGCATATCAAGATTCGTTGCCCAATTGGCGTGCAGGCAAGCAGTTCTATGTTACCGACGACCAGGCTCGTCTCCTCTTTGCACACAACCAGAGTGTGGACCTCGACTCGGTGAAGTTTGCAGGGCGTTTCATCACATTTGCCGGTACCGAGACCGTCAATGGCCTTGACAACCGCGATGTTGTCGACATCCTCATGTCAATCGACGGCAACACATTTACTTACCACACCGGTAAGTCGATGGGCGACTTTACATCGTCGTTTACAATACCCCTGCTCATCGACATGGATATGGTCAACCATGTTGCGGCGCAGATTCAAGGTAAGGATGTTTACATCAAGACTCCCATCTGGTATGACATCGATAAGGAATATATGATGCGTGGCCGCCAGTTCATCAAGGTGCACATCGACCAGGTGCTGCCCGGTAACAAGGTGCTTCCGCTCAAGGTGGTATTCTCGGCAAGCGACAACGGTCAGCAGGCTTTCGTGTGGATGTCGTCGACACGTCAGTCCATCAATAACCGCGATTACGACTCGATGTTCACCTCTCGTGATGTCCACGAAAATTACCCCGACATACCCGTTGAGCACTGGGAACTCATCATCAACGGTGACGTTACAACCGACATGACCAAGGAGGAATGCCGCTTGTCGATGGGTGCTCCCAAGCAGGTGTCGCGCATGCCCAACCAGGCCGAGGTGCGCGAGTTCTGGTACTACGACGGTGGTTCTTACCTGCAGTTTGTCGACGGATTGCTCAAGGCTTACAGGAAATAATGATGCAACATTCTCTCGAAATAGAATTCCTCGGTACCGGCACTTCAACCGGTGTTCCCCAACTAAGGTGTAACTGTGAGGTGTGCCGCTCTACCGATCCTCACGATAATCGTTTGCGGGCTTCGGCCATTGTGAGGTACCAGGGCAAGAAACTGCTCATCGACTGCGGACCTGACTTCAGGACACAGATGCTTCGCGCTACCGACAACGACCTTGATGCACTCCTCGTGTCGCACATCCATTACGACCATGTGGGCGGCATCGACGACCTCAGGGCCTATTGCAAGAACGGCGCGTTTCCTGTCTATGCTCGCCGTGATGTCATTGACGACCTGCGCAAGCACATGCCTTACTGTTTCTCTGACCATCCTTACCCGGGTTCGCCCACGCTGGCATTGCACGAGGTAGGGGAGACCCCCTTCGATGTGTGTGGTGTAACCGTTGAGCCTCTCACGGTCATGCACGGCAAACTCCCCATTCTGGGCTATCGCATTGGCCCTATGGCATATATTACCGATGCCAAGACCATCGACCAGAGTGTGATAGAGCGCTTGCGCGGTGTGCCTTTGCTCATCGTTAACGCC
>DCGA01000121.1:6760-7297 GCA_002314465.1 bacterium UBA1790
CGCCTTGCGCATGACGCCTCATCCCACCCACATGAGCCTCGACGAGGCGCTTGAGGTAGTGCGTGCCATTAATCCCGGTACTACCTATTTTACTCACATGTGCCATGGCATAGGGCTGCATGCCGAGTCGCACAAACTGATGCCCGACAATGCACATCTGGCTTATGACGGGCTCATAGTTAGGTTGTAAAAGGCGCTTTGGGAGCAAAGTGCACTCCCAAAAGTGCGATTTTGAGCGAAAAATGTGCTGTATGTGAAATCTTTGCACTATCTTTGCAGTTCAAATGTACTTGACAAAGTTTATGAATATGTCTTTTATTAACAGAATCATTACTTTAGCACTGGTGGCATTTGTGTCGTTCACAGTTGCCGCTCAGGACCGTCCCGATATCGTTAAGGATATCAACAAGGCTGGCAATGTTACCGTTAACGTACCCGCAGGCCTCACAACCCGCAGCAACGCTGACATTAACAAGCAGCAGGCTCAGGCAACTCGCCCCGCCGAGGAAGGTGTTGAGAAGAAGGAAACCAAGACCT
>DCGA01000121.1:7364-8347 GCA_002314465.1 bacterium UBA1790
GGGATTCCGCATTCAGGTGCTCAGCGATAATTCGGCCAACGGAAAGGCCAATGCCCAGGCCCGTGCCCGTGCTATTGCAATGAAGTTCCCGCAATACCGCACTTACATTAGCTTCAACGCACCCTCATGGCGCCTTCGCATAGGCGACTTCAAGGATCAGGGCGAAGCGAGTGCAGCAATGAGCCGTGTTCGTGCTGCATTCCCGCAGTTTGGCGGCATGTCGCTTGTCAAGGACAATGTTAACATTTGGAGCAAATAACGATGGAATTCAATAAAGAAAAATTAGAAGGCATTGCCGAGCACATGCGTGCTATCATCGAGTTGCTGGGCGAGGACCCCACACGTGAGGGCCTTGTCAAGACCCCCATGCGCGCAGCCAAGGCTCTGCTTGAGAATACCCGCGGTTACAATCAGGACGGTCAGGGCATCATCCGCTCGGCTATCTTCGAGCATCCGGGTTCGCAGATGGTCATTGTCAAGGACATTGAGTTCTACTCACTGTGCGAGCACCACATCCTGCCGTTCTTCGGCAAGGTGTCGGTGGGATATATTCCCACAGGCGAGATAGTAGGCCTTAGCAAGTTGGCTCGTTTGGTCGATGTGTATTCTCGTCGCCTCCAGGTGCAGGAGCGCATGACACGCGAAATATGCCAGGAACTCGCCGAGTCACTCTCGTCGATGGGCGTGATTGTAGTGTGCGAGGCACAGCACCTGTGCATGAAGATGCGCGGCGTGGAGAAGCAGGGCGCTTCTACCGTTACTATGCACTACACTGGTGAGTTTGAGAAAGTTGAACTCCGTAACGAGTTTTTCGAACTTCTCAAGCATCAGTGCTGAAACAGATAATCAAAGCAAATTATAGAAATTTTTTGAAAAAAAGTGGCCTAAAATTTTGCCAATTCAAAAAAACATCGTAACTTTGCACTCGCAATAAAGGGGAACGCCCCCGGAATTGCCCAATGCGAAAATAGCTCAGTTGGTAG
>DCGA01000147.1 GCA_002314465.1 bacterium UBA1790
AAGGATGACCTTGAGTTCCTCAACAAGATGATTGACAAGGAACACAAGCTCATCGAGCGCCTTGAGGGCATCGTTAACAGCGACTTCGTACGCCTCGAGTACACCGAGGGTATCAAGATCCTGGAAGAGGCTATCGCCAAGGGTGTTAAGTTTGAATTCCACATCGAGTGGGGCGGCGACCTCGCAAGCGAGCACGAGCGTTACCTGGTGGAGACACACTTCCAGAAGCCCGTTATCCTGTACAACTATCCACGCGAAATCAAGGCGTTCTACATGAAGCAGAACAACGAGCCTGAGGAGCGTCGCACAGTTCAGGGTACCGACGTTCTCTTCCCCCAGATTGGCGAGATTATCGGTGGTTCGGTTCGTGAAGAAAGCCACGAAATCCTTAACAGCGAGATTGAGCGTCGCAACATTCCCACTAAGGACATGTGGTGGTATCTCGATACCCGCAAGTATGGTACATGCCCCCATGCAGGTTTCGGTCTCGGTTTTGAGCGTCTCATCCTGTTTGTGAC
The DNA here is from genome assembly GCA_002314465.1 of bacterium UBA1790. Classification (GTDB taxonomy): domain Bacteria; phylum Bacteroidota; class Bacteroidia; order Bacteroidales; family Muribaculaceae; genus Sodaliphilus. Next base: position 519 of record DCGA01000147.1, read on the forward strand.
CGGTATGCAGAACATACGCGACGTCATTCCTTTCCCCCGCACTCCCAACAATGCCGAGTTCTAATCTCAGGCGTTAGGTCAATAAATACAATGCCACGTTTCCTTATGGGGACGTGGCATTTTTGTTTATATCATCGCGATTGTTCCCGCGTATCATGGCATAACTATAAACGCGAAAAGGGTGGGGCGCGGTTGCGATTTGTCTGCAATAACACTAAATTATTTTAAAAATAGGTGGTTGGGGGCTGCCAAATTGGGATAATTGCCGTTTTTTTAGTAACTTTGCAACAAATATACACCGCAATGGCGGATATTGAGGAACAAATGGTCTAAAGCACTGATGCTGCGACTACATAACCCTCATGAAACGCTATTGCAACGAATTAAAAACTAATCGATAGATGGACGTAAAAAACGTATTATTCATTTCTCAGGAAATTGCGCCTTACCTTCCCGAGACTGCACAGTCTAAGATGGGTTTTGACATGACCCAGGGACTTCAGGAGATGGGTGTACAGGTGCGTACATTCATGCCCAAGTACGGCCTTATCAACGAGCGCCGCAACCAACTGCATGAGGTTATCCGCCTTTCTGGAATGAATCTTATCATTGACGATACCGACCACCCCCTCATCATCAAGGTGGCTACACTGCCCTCAAGGGCTCAGGTATACTTCATTTTCAACGATGATTACTTTGCTCATAGCCTTACAAAGGAACTTGAGACTGTTTCGTCGCCCGATGATAACGACGAGCGCAGTATTTTCTTCGTTCGCGGCGTCATTGAGACCGTTCGCAAACTCAGATGGATGCCTTCAATTATCCATTGCAGCGGTTGGATTACCACTCTTGCTATGGTTTATATCCGTGAGCTTTTCAACGACGATCCCTCGTTCCGCGATGCGAAGATTGTTTACTCGCTTTGGGATAACGATATGCCCAAGCCCCTCGACGAGCGCATGGCCGCTAAGCTTAAGTTTGACGGCATAAGCGACGAGGTGGTAGCCGACATCGACGGCAAGCCCGTAAGCTATGAGGACCTCACACGCCTTGCTCTCAAGTATTGCGACGGCGTGGTTCAAAGCAGTCCCACAGTGGCTCCCGAAATCGTGGAAATGGCTAAGCAGAGCGGTCTGCCTTTCCTCCCCTACGAAGAAGGCCCCGAGTTTGTAAAGAGCAGTTTGGAATTCTACAAGAACCTATAAAAACATCATCGAGTGCCCCTCGGGGCATGAGAATAATACATCGAATATGAAAAAGACACTTAATGTGTTACTGGCAATCGCGGTTCTCATGGGCATGTACTCATGTACCGACGATACCATCGGCGGGTCGATCAGCGACACCCGCTTGGCTCTTATTGCCGATTCTTCGTTCACTATCGTGGGTGAGGCAATCGAGAACCGTTGTATTCAGTCGCGCACCAGCACCCAGCTTCTTGGCACTATCAAGAGCGACGGTTACGGTACGCTCACCTCACAGTATGTTACTCAGTTCATGCCCGTGTTTGTGGTTGATACCGCAGGTACTAAGGCCGAATGGATTGACTCGTGCAAACTGGTGCTCAGATTACCCTCGTCGGGTGCTTTCACTGGCGACACTATCGCTCCCATGCGACTCAACATCTATGCATTGAACAAGCAGTTGCCCAATCCCATCTATAGCGACTTTGATCCCGCAGGTTACTACGACGAAGCCGACCTCATGGGTACAGCATCTTATTCGATTGCGTCGTCAAAGCTTCTGAGCGAGTATAATTCAAGCACTTCTTCTTATGTTTATCATCGTGAGGTAGAAGTGCCTGTTCCCGTGGAGCGTGCTCGCGCACTTTTCAACAAGTTCATCGATGAGCCCGAGACATTCCGTTCGCCCAGTGCGTTCGCCAAGTATTTCCCCGGCATTATCATCAAGAACAGTTTTGGTAGCGGTCGTGTGATGAACTTCACCGATACCGAATTCCGCGTTTATTACCGCAAGTACAGCGCACTAACCGACACTACCGATACCATTTACCCCGATGTTCAGCAGACTTATCTCGCATCATCGCCTGAGGTTATCTCCAACAACCTCCTCTCGCTTGATGTAGATGCTAAGGTCGTTGACCGCGTTAACAATGGCGAGGCTATTGTAATGGCTCCCGCTGGTTATGATGTGAAGGCAAAGTTCCCCGTTCAGGATATCATCAATACCTATAAGGAGGCATCTAAGGGTTCGTTGTCGGTAATCAACTCGCTGAGCCTTGAGATTCCTGCCGAAGAACTTGAGACACAATACGACATTGCTCCGCCCAAGTATCTGCTTATGGTTAAGAGCAGCATGAAGGATGACTTTATCGCGGGTGACAGTCTTACTAACAGCAAGGATTCGTTCTATGCCGTATACGACAGTAGTTCTAAGAGCTATGTCTTCAGCGGCATGCGCGAGTACATCCAGGATATTATTGAGAACAAGGGTGGCGTTGCTCCCGAGGAAGACGTTTACTTCACCATCACCCCGATGGATGTGACTATTTATACCGACACCTCGTCGAGCTATTACAGCTACTATTATAGCACCAGTTCAAGCACAACATCTACTGTGACCAAGATTGCTCCGCAGGTATCTTGTCCAGCCATAGCAAGGTTACGGCTTGATAAGGCTAATGTTAAGATAGCATTCAGTAAACAGTCTGTGCTATAACGGCGACACGGCCCGATATGATGCAGCGGTGCCCAGTGCGACATCGCGTCAGCCACAATAGCTCAGTTGGTAGAGCATTTCATTCGTAACGAAAAGGTCACGGGTTCGAGTCCCGTTCGTGGCTCGATAGATAACACAAAGGCCGCTTTCCATTACCTCGGGAAGCGGCCTTGTTTTAAAACCTAACAACGCATTATGGAGATTTCGGTAAAGGAATTCATGAAGATGCAGCCCGGTTACCCCAGTGTGGGCGATACCGATAAGTACTACTATGTCATAGCGGCTCATGTGGCGAGGGCATGGGACAGGTGCGGCGTCCTTATTAATATAGATGAACGCGTGCGCGTGCGCGTGGTCCTCATGCTTATAGGATACTATCAGGACATCGTTGCCGATGCCGGACTGTGGCGCACTTTCACCCAACTGCACGAAGAACTACATGGTCAGCCGTTGCCCCATTATGACCGTAGCGACGATTATATCGACTACGAACTTAATGTGGACGATGTACGCTACATCATTTGGCACACTCTTGACTTCAGCCCCGAGGTTACCGATGTTCCCGCTCCTCACGATGCCGATATTCTCACCCTGGCACAAGCGCTGCACGAGGTGCTCGACTATGACTACGAGCATGCCCCGGCTCCCGTTGAACTCTCCATGCTCACCGGCGTGGATATTGACGACGAGAACGACCGCCAGGCGACCTACGACCTTGCCCACTGGTTCTACTGGCGCAGTTACCTCATGCAAGGCAATGCCATCGAGGCAACTGCTGAGGCAATGCCCCAGGCTCGCGACATCATCGAGCGCTATGGCCAAGAGAACTCCGCACCCATGCTTTACGACCTCAACGACCGCATCATGGCAACACGCCCCGCGACCTTCGGCCCCATCACTCTCCCCCTGAGCGAATGGCTCCGCCGTATCACCGACAAGTAAACATTCCATACAACCATAGACAAAGCGATGCACCCGGTAACGGGTGCATCGCTTTTATCATAGGAGTAGATGTATAGTTTTAGATAAGTGCTAATAATGGAATTATATACTAATGATGTGACAAGTTAGAATAATAAATGAAATGATAGTGAATTATTTTATAAAAGTCCGTATATTTGTATCCACATAATATTGACTTAAACCTATATCTTTTATATGGAATCATCAAGCATCATTCAACCGGTTTTACCTTACTCATTAAAAGATCTTATTGCTCGTTGTGAACGTGGCGAGAGTTTTGAATTCTTGTATTTCTGGGGGCATACATCACGCTCCTCTAAGGTAACGCGCGCATGTCTAAGCCAGTGGTATCCATGCCGGTTTGTAATTGATGGTGTGGAGTATAACTGCACCGAGCAATTTATGATGGCCGAGAAGGCAAGGTTGTTTGGTGACGAGCAAGTGCGCGCTCAGATTCTTGGGTCAAGTGACCCCGCTGTGATAAAAGCGTTGGGACGCAAGGTTAGCAATTTTGACGAAGCCAAGTGGAACGAGCATTCAAGTTACATTGTAAAGCGTGGTAACTTTGCTAAGTTCTCGCAGAATCGTGCTTTGCTTAGTTTCTTGGAGTGGACTTCCGGAAAAATCCTGGTTGAGGCAAGTCCATATGATCGTATTTGGGGTATTGGGATGAAAGAGAGCGAAGGGTTGACTCCTTCACAATGGATGGGTAAAAACAAGCTGGGTTTTGCATTGACCGAGGTGCGAGAACTCATTAAGGCTGGTTGTAAGGAATTGCCCGATGATATATCCGTCAAAAAACAAGTTACAGATAAAGACTTCGCTCTCTTCGGCGATAACTGTCCTGATAATGGTTGGGCTATTGTCTTTGCCGGAGGTAGTGCAAGCGGCAAGAGTACTCTGATTCGCAATTTCTCATTCAAGGGCGAGGTTCTCTCTACCGATTCTATGGGAGAGGATTTGATGGAGGTTCATAATAATCCTCAGCGTTATTCGGTGGATGAACCTGAGAAGTTCGAACTGGTTGAAAAAATAGTAAAGGCTGGTTTGTATTCCCGTTTTCCTCAAAGGAATGTACTCAACAAGGTTCAGAACATCAGATTAGACTTTGACTGTCCCTCAGTGTTGCCTCGCACGTTGAGCGCCTTGCTCAGCAATGGTGCTCACAGCAACAAGAAAGCTTACTTTAAGAGTCGTATTAAAGATTGTGCTGCAAACGGCATGAAGAACTTAATCCTTGATATGACCGGAAAGGCTTCGGAAGTGGTGTATTACACCGACTATCTCAAGAAAAAGGGTTATAAGGTCGCTCTTGTATGGGTTGTTGCCAATCGCAGCGTTGCCCTTCTCTGGAATGCTAATCGTGCTCGCTCCATGAAGGTGACAGGAGTGCATAAAGGCCATAATAATCCCGTCCACTTGCTTCTTGACTTGCAAGAAGGTCGATGCGATTTATTTGATGAGGCTTGGATTGTGTTTAACTCCACTGAGAGCATTCATCGCTCGATGACAGAGCAAGAACTGCAGAGTAGGGTTGTGCAAATTGAGAAAAAGAATGGATCTTTTGCAATGCCTGCTGATGTCGCTTCGAGAATCACTTCCGTACTCGGTGAGACCGATGAAACCCTTTATATTGAAGACAGGTGGATAAGAAAATTCTTCCAACGTATTCGCATGGCAAAAAAGGTAGCAATAGAGCGTGGGGTAGAGGAACCTCAACCCGAGCAATTCCTTGTATCATTTTTGAAGAGTGATAAAAAGGTGTGTGAGGATAGAATCAAGGCGTTCTATCAGGCCTTTGGAATGGCAGAGCCGGTTGTTCCCGATTTCCCCAACGAATGTTACGATGTGATAGAACCTTGCAAAGAGTACTTTCCCAACGCCGACGAACTGGCCGAAGCCATTGCGAAATACCAATCGCAAAAGGCTGCTTATGAAGCAAGCGTGATTGAATGGCAGCATTATAACAAACAATTCGAACCCAATATTTCGATATCCGACATGAAAGAAGAACAAAAGGAAGTTACGACCTTTACAGCTAAGGCTGAAGATTCATTGAAGAGTTATAAAGAGAGAGTCAATGCTGTTGCCGATACTGTAAAGACTGTGGAAGAAGCTGATGTGACTTTGTTAAAGGCTTTTTTTGACCGTGCTAAAGAAGAGAATATGCCCATTTGCTTCTATGCTGCTGGTGGTGCGCTTTCGCCTGCTAATTTTGCCGTTCAGTTGGCTAATGAGCAAGGACTTGTGGCAATGGCACTCAGTCCGATGGGTGTGATGACTCTTTCTACCGAAGTCATTAAGAAAATGCTTTTCCTTGCTGTAACAGCTACTGGCAATCCTGCAGACATGAGGGGTACTACCGAATATTTGCTTGGCATTGTTCCCGACCAGGTTTATTGCCTCACAACAACGCCTCTTAATAAAGTCAATAGGTTCAATCAGCAGGTAAACAAGGTTGGTAATCTGTCTGTATTTCATTGTCGATTGATTCCGATGGTTTTGTGGGTACTAACAAGCATGTTGCTATATCCTTGTTGATGTATCGTGCATTCTTCCCCGATGAGACCGGACTTGCCGATAAGGTTTTGCCTAATCTGGATGAGCCTTATGTGTCACGTCTTCCCGAGGGTATGACTCTTGGCGATATTAGTGACCTCCATGTTGTTTTTGGTGCTCTTGGACGTGCTGCGGCTAATGATATGGAGGGTCGTATGCTCGAAGCTGGCATTATTCCGGCAATGGCTACCGACTTTAAAAACTTCACTCACGGTCGTCATGTGTTTCTTGACAAGCATCCACAGTCAACGCTATTAATGCTTATTTCTCCCAGGGATGAAAAGTTTGTCGCTAAGATGATGAAACTTATTCCCGAAGAACGCCCTGTGATTACAATTAGGACTGAACGTGAAGATATTCTGGGTGCGCTTCAACTGATGATATCCACTTTTTATCTCAGCATTGATATTGCTGCGCCTCATGGCATTAATCCAAAGAAACCTGGTGCTCCCAAGTGGGGCGGTAAGCTCTGGTCTCTCAAACTGGATTGTTATCAACCCAAGAAATAAGAACTGTGACATAAGCTATAAACAAAGCGATGCACCCGGTAACGGGTGCATCGCTTTTAGTTATTGTATGCGGGTCGCAACTTAGAGGTTGCGGCCGTGGCATTGCTTGTACTTCTTGCCGCTACCGCAGGGGCAGGGATCGTTGCGACCCACCTTGGGAGCTGCAATGATGGGCTGTGTGCGGGTAGGACGCTGCTGGCCTGCACCGCTTGCTGCAGCACGCTGTGCCTGTGCGTTGCGCTCCATGTCGTCCATGGGTTCATTGCCGCGGCTCTCGTTGTACTGCTGGCGCTGCTGCGGCATCTCGCGCTGCTGTACTTGCTGCGCTGCCTGCTGCTCGGCCTCCTGAGGAATCTGACCGCGCATGAGGATACCCACAGTCTTGCTGTTGAGGTCGCCAACCATGCAACGGAACATTTCGTAAGCCTCTTTCTTGTAGATTACAAGGGGATCCTTCTGCTCAATCGCAGCGTTCTGTACGCTTTGCTTGAGTTGGTCCATATCGCGGAGGTGCTCTTTCCAGTTCTCATCGATACTGAGGAGCATTACGGCCTTCTGCCAAGCCTTTTCAAGCGACTTGCACTGGCTCTCATAAGCTTCCTTGATGCCGATGGTGATACCGAATGTGCGGCGACCGTCGGTGATGGGCACTCGCATAAGGCCCTGGGGCTCCATGCCTTGGGCCTGCTGGTCGGCAACGATGTTGTCGATAACGGGCTTAGCGATTTCGCTCAGGCGGTTCATCTTGCGGTTGAATGCCTCGACAACCTTCTCGTAGAGGGGCATAACGCGCTTCTGCTCGTCCATGCGGCGGAATGCCTCCTCGTCGTAGGGAGGCTCAATTGCAAACGTGTTGAGCACTGCTATTGAGTAGTCCTCATACTGGTCGCTTGCATACTTGATGCAGATGTCCTCACAAGCGTCGTACAAAGTATTGATCACGTCAAGGCCGATGCGCTCGCCCATCACTGCATGATGACGGCGGGTGTATACAACCTTACGCTGAGCGTTCATGACGTCGTCATATTCGAGCAGGTGCTTACGCACACCGAAGTGGTTCTCCTCAACGCGCTTCTGTGCGTTCTCAATATTGTTGGTAACCATCTTAGACTCGATGGCCTCACCGTCTTGCAGACCGAGGCGGTCAAGTACCTTGACAATCTTCTCGCTTGCGAACAGACGCATAACCTTATCCTCGAACGAAACGAAGAATACACTTGAACCGGGGTCACCCTGACGGCCGGCACGACCACGCAACTGGCGGTCTACGCGACGGCTCTCGTGACGCTCTGTACCGATGATTGCGAGACCACCGGCTTCCTTAACTTCGTCGGTAAGCTTGATATCGGTACCACGAC
>DCGA01000106.1:0-2421 GCA_002314465.1 bacterium UBA1790
GCGAGGAATGTCATGTTACCCATAGCCTGAGCGTTGATGCGCTTCACGTTCTTCAGGTCGATGCTTTTGAGGTCGGTAATCCATTGCAGTGCCGAGCTGTCGATGAGTTCGCAAGTGCTGGGCAGGTCAATCGAAGTGAGCGCAGTCTTGCAGAGGCTCTGCTTGCCCAGTTTTGTGATGCCTTCGGGCAGGGTGATGCTCTCCAGGCTGTTGCACTGGTTGAACATGGTGCGTGTAAGCTCCTTGATGCCTGCACCCAGGGTAACTGTCTCAAGGTCGGGGCTGCCCTGGAACAATGCGATGCCGAAGTAAGCGTTGCCGTTGGGAATGTTGGCGCTTGTCAGCCATGTGTTCTCAAATGCGTTGTCGCCGTAGTAGGTGATGCCGTTGTGGAAAGTAACCTGTGTAACCGTGGGGTTGCCGTTGAAAGCGCATGCGCCGATTTCGGTGATTGACTCGGGAATCACGACAGTCTCCACATAGTTCTCCTCGCTTGCGTCCTTGTAGACAACGCCGGGAGCCACGAGGACACGTTTCTTGGTCTTGTCGGTGAGGAATACATATTCACAGCCTTCCTGGGTGGTGCTCACTGTTGCGAAGTTGGGGTTGTCGCCGCTAACCTCGAACTTTTGGAACTGGTTCTGGATAAACGCGTTTGTAACGAAATTGGTGAGCGAAGCGGGAACGGTGAACTTGCCGCCACAGGCATTGTTGAACGCCAGTTTACCGATGTACTGGAAACCCTCGGGGAGAGCGACGTCACCGCCAAACTCTACCCACTCAAATGCGCTGGCACCCACGCCCACTACCTTGTAGGTTTGTCCTTCGTTAGTTACTTCGGCAACAAAGTCGGCACTGGTAGCACCGTCGTAGTCGTCGCCCGATGTGATTTCTACATACTTGTTTTCGGTGTCTACGACTTTGTAGTTAAACTTGCCCGCAGTAAACGTTTGGGCATTGGCAATGGTCATTGCGGCAATTGCCGATAGGAGTAAAATACTTCTCTTCATAAACAGATAATTTTAGAATGGTTAATGGAGTTTAGTTTTCATTCGCAAAAGTAAGTAAAATATTTGTAATAACAATGGAATATCATTATCTATGCATAAAAAATCATAAAATATCGCTCATTTACCCCTGAAATGTGATAAACTAACAAAACGCCCCGCCTTGTGGTGGAGGCGGGGCGCTATACTTTGTTGTTGCACGGTGATTACTCGGTCATCTGCTTGAGCTTCTTGAGCAGCGCAAACATTACGACAGCACTGATGAGACACAGGGCGATGAGGATAGCCCAGTTATACATCAGCGGAATCTTGTTCCACAGCATCGAGGGGATACTGCTCAGGTAGTTACCGATGGCAGTGGCTACAAACCATCCGCCCATCATCATACCCTTGTACTTGGGAGGTGCTACCTTCGACACGAACGAGATGCCCATGGGAGAGAGCAGCAGTTCGGCGATGGTGAGGGTGAAGTAGGTAGAGATGAGCCATGAGGGCGACAGGATGCTCTGTGTGCCGTCGCCCAGGTCCATGGGCGAGATGAGCGATGTAGACGCCATGGTGATGACGCCAAATCCTATCGCGGCAACAAGCATACCCCACGCGATGCGTGCGGGAGCGCTTATCTCCTTGCCCTTCTTCTCAAAGGCTCCGAAGAATGCCATCGAGAACGGTGTGAGGGCTACTACAAAGAACGGGTTGAACTGCTGGAAGTCGCTGGGCTGTGCTGCTGTGGGGTCGGCCATGCCGCTGTAGAGCAGATATGAGCCCACCCATGCCGCTATTGTTGCGACTGCGCAAGTGACCTTGTTCTTCATTTTCTCGGCCTGGAAGAAACCGAAACCGGTGTATACCGACAGGGCGATGAGAGCAAGGCTGAAGATGTTGAAGCCCAGGCGCATGCCGCCGGCAATAGAGAGGTTGGTATATTTCTTGGCAAAGAATGTGAGTGCCGAGCCGTTCTGGTGGAATGCCATCCAGAAGAAGATTACCACTGCAAACACGAGCAGGAGGGCGATGATGCGGTCCTTGGTCTGCTTGGGAGTGAGTTCCTCAACGGGAGCGGTAGCGCTCTCCTTAGCCTTGGCTGCAGTCACGTCGGCATGCTTGAACCAGTTGCGGAACGAGAAGTAGATGACTGCCGAGAGGATGAGCGAAACGCATGCCACGCCGAAGCACAGGCCGTAACCGCCGTAGAGTGCCTCGAGGTAAGCGGGGTCTTGGTTGGCTGCGTCATACACGAAGCCATACTGCGACAGGTGCTGGTTGGTAATCCAGCGTGCCATTGAGGGCGCAAACATCGCGCCGATGTTAATAGCCATGTAGAACAGGCTGAACGCAGCGTCGCGACGGCTTGCATACTTGGGGTCGTCATACAGGTTGCCGATGAGCACCTGCAGGTTGCCCTTGAACAGAC
>DCGA01000106.1:2557-6440 GCA_002314465.1 bacterium UBA1790
AACCGATCTTGTCGGCAAGCATACCGCCAAACAGAGGCGCGAAGTAAACTACTGCCAGGAAAATAGCGTTGACCTGGCCCGCGGTGCTCTCGTCCCAGCCAAACTTAGCCTGCATGAACAGGGTGAAGATGGCCAGCATTGTGTAGTAACCAAAGCGCTCGCCAGTGTTGGCAAGCGCTAAGGCAAATAGACCTTTCGGTTGGTTCTTAAACATATCTTGTGTTTGTGTTTTACTGTTTATTTAGTAACGCGTTCGAGCCACTTGAGCATACCCAGCATCACGCCCATTGAGATGAGGCAGAATGCAGCGAATACTGCCCAGCACTCCCACTGCTGCGGGAAGCTGTTGAGCATGGTAACGCCCAGAGCGATGAAGAGGTTGCCCACTGCTGTTGCACACAGCCACAAGCCCTGGCAGATACCCTGCAGGTGCTGGGGAGCAATCTTAGATACGAACGACAGACCAAGCGGAGAGATGAACAACTCGGCAACGGTGAGGAAGAAGTAGGTCACGATGAGTACCCACGGACCTGCCTTCATAGCATCCTTGGTTGCCTCGGCAAGACCCTTGAATTCCTCGCCTGAGGGATAACCGTTAGCCACAGAAATTGCGATAAGGAAGAGGTAAGCACAAGCGGCTACAAACATACCCAGGGCAATCTTCTTGGGGGTTGAAATCTCTTTACCCTTCTTAGAGAGCGAACCGAAGACAATCATGATGATGGGAGTGAGCACAATCACGAAGAACGGGTTGATGCACTGCCAAATCTCGGGAGCGATTGCGTTGGTGTCACAGAAGTCACGGGCAAATACTGAAAGCGACTGGCCGTTCTGGTGGAATGAGAACCAGAAGAAGATAGCCACGCCAAGCACTGCAAACAGAGCGAACATGCGCTGCTTGATTTCCTTTGCGTCGGTAGCAACTTCGCTGGTGGTAGCCTGAGCTTCCTTAACCTTCTTAACGGGGTTGGGGAGTACCTTGCGGGTAGCAACGAAGATGAGGAACGAAGCAATCATTGCGAGAGCCGAAGCGATGAACGAGTAGTGAACACCGGTGTTGAAGCTCTCGAGATAGCTTGTACAGAATGTTGCCATGTCGCCCACCTGGCCGCCGTCGAGCAGCGAGCTCTGTGCGAGGGTGGTGAGGTTCTGCATGTCGTCGCCCTGGAGTGTGCCCTTGAGGAAACCGTGGCACAGACGGGGAAGGTCGGCGTTGTAGATGAAACCGTCGAGCTTGAGCATTGCGCTACGCAGCAGGGGTGCTACGAAGGGTGCAATCACACCACCGATATTGATGAATACATAGAAAATCTGGAAACCACTGTCGCGGCGTGACTTTGCGATAGCAAGCTCTTCGGGACCTTTCTTGGCAGCCTCGGCCTCGTAGTTGTCATACATCTGGCCTACGATTGCCTGGAGGTTACCCTTGAACAGACCGTTACCGGTAGCGATGAGAACGAGCGATACGCAAGTGAGAACGAGAACCCACATGGGTACAGCACCGGGATTGCCGCCGAAAACGGGAACCGACAGAATCACATAGCCGGTAGCCATGACGATAAGACCTGCCATGATGGTGCCCTTGAAGTTCTGCAACTTGTCGGCAACCATACCGCCGGGAAGGCTAAGCACGTAGATGAGGAAATAGAAAACTGCGTAAATCCAGCCGGCAACATCGTCGCTGATACCGAACTTAGAGCACAGGAAGAGCAAGAGTACTGCATTCATGATGTAGTAGCCAAATCGCTCGCCCATGTTTGACAGAGCAGCCGAAATAAGGCCCTTGGGGTGTTTTTTCTTTGCCTCAAGCACGTAGTAGATGAGGAAAGGTACAACCACCACGAGAATCGCAATGAGCATAGCCACCATGCGATTGTTGTTCCATAATTCTTGTAACATAGTTTTAGGGGTTATTTATAGGTTAGTAATTTATTGCTTTGCCTTGAAGGCGAGGGCATAGGCCTGGATTTTCTTTATCATTGCCACGAGGCCGTTGCTGCGGGTGGGCGACAGGTGCTCGTGCAGTCCTATGCTGTCGATGAAATAGAGGTCGGCTTCGAGTATCTCGTCGGGGGTGTGCCCGCTGAGCACTCTCACCAGCATCGAGATGATACCCTTCACGATGATGGCATCGCTGTCGGCGGTGAAGCGCAGCAAGCCGTCTTCGTAGTCGGCCTGCAGCCACACGCGGCTCTGGCAGCCCTCGATGATGTTGTCGGCTGTCTTGTACTGCTCCTCGAGTGCAGGCAGGGAGTTACCCATGTCTATTATCACCTGGTAGCGGTCCATCCAGTCGGTGAAGCCTTCAAATTCCTCGATAATCTCGTCTTGTATATCGTTGATTTTGCTCATTTGATGCTATAAAAGTTTTTTAACAAGCAAATTTAAGCATTTTTCTACAATAATGCAAGATTACAGCCACAAAATGACCCTAAACGTTTAAAATGGAAGATCTATTAAAGAGTAGTCCTCTTCATCAAGGTTGTGTTTGTCTGTGTCCTCAATGATGTAATCGATTGTGCCCTTAAACTCTGAGATGAACCCCTTAACCTCAGGAGTGAGTTCCTCTTCGTCCAGTTTCACGTTGTCGTCCACGCGGGTTAAGTTGTTCTCCTTGAGGAACGCATCGGCAAAGTGATGGCAAGGGGCGGGGAAGCGCCTTGCGAAATAGCATAGAAACTCCTTGTAGATAAGGGCCGTGCCGCGACTGGGCGTATTTCGACAAACCCGATTAAAGGAGAGGATGTCGGCAACTTCGGTGACGAGTTCCTTGTTTTCGGCGGCAAAACGGTTACACACACGTGTCTCGTAACTAAGGAATTGCATCACTGCGTCGTAGTGCCCCAGGCGGCACAGTTGCGCGAGTGGGTCGTACATTCGGGAATGTGTGTGCATGTAGAATGTCTTTTTGCTCCTGTCAAAGGTGGCTCTTGCAGATTCGTATAGGTCTCGTATATCGTCGTTAGACATCAAAATTTCATCGGAAATTACACGATATAGCCATTTCAGTGCTTCTTCGTGTGTTATCCCAGCGGGTGTCATTGATTTTATCTCAAGTTTCTCACTTTGAGTACAATATTTCTCCATAAGTTCCATGTCAACCTCAAACCATGGTTCATTCACGCATTTGCGGCACAACTGGTGGTAATTGGCAGAATTAGAGAGTTCCTTGACATACGGGCGTAACTCCTCGCTGTTAAGGTTGCTTATCATGACGCTTCCACACTCTGCCTCATGATACTTGTTCCACAATGATATCACGATGTCTTTTACCGCGTCGTCCCACCACTTTTGCAAACGTAGGTAGAAACATTTGCGACTCCAGCAGTCGACCGTCGGGAGAAGGGTTTGCATTATGGCTATCTGCTCGTCGTGTGCAAGATACATGAAGCGATTCAACAAATTCCATATCACGAAACTGTCTTTTTCTTTGTCCGGGTCTTTATACATTGCGAGCAAGTCGTTCACAGGTAGGTTTTTCGTGGACTCGTAGTCCTTGTCACGTTCTTTAAACTCCTTACAATCAACCCATAGTTCTATATCGCTGGCGGCGGCACATCCCGAGGGTAGTGACTCGAGGAATGCCTCTGCATCGTCGAGGGACATGGCATCTATTGTGGCATTGAACAATGCCTTGCGTTCGGGTGTGTAATTATCCTGTGTGATATTGCGCATTTGTTCCAGTATGTCTTGCTGGGTGATGGTGCTTTTCTTGTCCATAAAAAAGGGGTGTGTTAATTAATAGTTATGATGTGTTGATGCAAATATACTGAAAAAAAAGTGAATCGCCTAATTTTTGTTCAAGTTTTTCTCATGGACGGAGGCTCGGAGCACTCAGAGACCTCCGAGGTTTCAGGGTACTCGCTGCGGACGGCGCAGGGGC
>DCGA01000002.1:0-1888 GCA_002314465.1 bacterium UBA1790
TCGTCGCTCATCAATATGCTCACCGGCAACGGTAGCCTTGCCAAGACATCGCAGACTCCCGGTAAAACCTTGCTCATCAACCATTTCAAGATAAATGACGAGTGGTTCATCGTTGACCTTCCCGGATATGGCTATGCTAAGCGTGGCAAGGATAGCCGCGAACAGTTGCAGCGCATCATCCAGGGATACATCCTGGGCCGCGAGCAGATGACATGCCTCTTTGTACTCATTGATGTGCGCCACGAGCCGCAGAAGATTGACCTTGAGTTTATCGAGTGGCTGGGCGAGAACGGAGTCCCCTTCTCAATCGTGTTCACTAAACTCGACAAGGAGGGCAAGAAGGCAGGCCCCGACAAGGTTGCCGCCTACAAGCGCCATTTGCTCAAGACCTGGGAAGAACTTCCGCCCGTTTTCATGACTTCGAGTGCCGACGGACGCGGCCGCGACGAACTGCTCAACTACATCGACGACATCAACAGCAGTCTATAAGAAAATGAATCGTGATTTTTTACCGCAGAAGGGTCATTACGAGAATTTATATGTTTATAAATTAGCAGGATGCATCTATGCGATAACATATTATTTCGCAAACAAGTATTTTAGTCGGGGAGATAGAACCATAGATCAGATGGTTCAGGCTGCACGTAGCGGGAAGCAGAATATAGCAGAGGGTAGTGTCGCAGGTGCTACTTCAAGCGAAACAGAGATTAAGCTTACTAATGTGGCCAAAGCTAGCATGCATGAACTTCGTATTGATTACGAGGATTATTTGCTCACTCATGGCTTAGAGCAGTGGGATGTAAACAGTGATAAAGTAAAGGCAACCCGTGCCTATTGTAAAAACCATTGTGATGCGCGGGAGTATATTGATGCCGCAAAATTACGTAGTGACGAGGCTGTTGCCAATATCGCGATTACTATGTTGCATCAGTTTGATGTAATGATAACCAACCTGATAGAAACACAAAAGCGTAGGTTTCTGGCCAACGGAGGCATTAAGGAGGAAATGTACCGAGCTCGCACAAAGTATCGCGGCGGGCAAGATTAATCAAAAAATGTAAGGAATATTTTATCAGAGTGCTCCGAGTTCTCAGAGTACTCCGAGTACTCAGTTTTTCATTAGAAAGTGTTTTCTGTTGTTTTTCTGCACCATAAATATAATTTTACCTTTTTTTTCTCGTTATAATTAAGGTGTATTTTATTATTATGATGAATAGACGAATCAATATAAAACCATTTATTGCGCTGGCTCTCATGCTCTTGTTAGGAGTGATGGGCGTTTCGGCGCAGGTAAAGATAACGGGTAAGGTGGTCGATGAGAGCGGCAAGCCCATTGAGTTTGCCTCGGTGCGCATCCAGGGCACTGCTTACGGTACCAATACCGACACTAAAGGTCTATATGAACTCTCGGTGCCTAAGGCCGATACCATCATGGTTGAGTTCTCTTGCCTGGGCTACTCTACGGTGAAGCGACAGCTCATCAAGCCCGACGGGACCATCACTCTCAATCCCAAACTCTACGAGAAGACCACCGAACTGGGCGAAATCCAGGTCACTGAATACAAGAAACAGACCAACACGATGCAAGGCATCGACATGTCGCAGATCAACATCACGCCCAGCGCAAGCGGCAATGGCGTGGAGTCGGTTATCACCACAATGGCTGGCGTTAGCAGCAAGAACGAGATGAGTTCGCAGTACATGGTGCGTGGCGGTAGTTACGATGAAAACAGCGTGTATATCAACGGCATTGAGGTCTATCGCCCGCAGCTCATCAGTAGTGGACAGCAGGAGGGACTTTCTATCATCAATGCCGATATGGTCAACTCGGTGAACTTCTCTACCGGTGGTTTCAATGCCGAGTATGGCGACAAGATGTCGTCGGTGC
>DCGA01000002.1:1915-4236 GCA_002314465.1 bacterium UBA1790
CGTCGGTGCTCGACATTACCTACCGTCAGCCCGAGGCATTCGAAGGCTCTCTCTCGGCAAGCCTGCAGGGCGGTACTCTGTCTATCGGTTCAAGCAGCAACAAGTTCTCGATGCTGCACGGAGCCCGCTACAAGCGCAACTCTTCACTCTTGGGCTCGCTTGAGAGCAAGGGTGAGTATGATCCCCAGTATCTTGACTACCAGACATTCATGGTATTCAAGCCTACCGATAAATTCAAGGTATCCCTCTTGGGTAACATCTCTATCAACGACTACCGTTTTGTTCCCGCAAGCCGCGAGACAAGTTTCGGTACATCAGAGAACGCCAAGTCGTTCAAGGTCTATTTCGACGGACAGGAGAAAGATAAGTTCTACACCTACTTCGGCGCACTGTCGCTCAATTACAAGCTCAACAAGGGCAACGACTTCACCCTGCAAGGCTCGGCCTACCAGACCGACGAGTTGGTGTCTTATGACATCCATGGAGAGTATTGGCTCGACGAGGCTGGTACTGGCGGCGAGGAAGGCGTAGGTGGCGAACTTGGTGTGGGCAAGTATCACGAGCATGCCCGTAACCGTCTCAAGATCGATGTGTTTGACATTACACTCAAGGGTAACACCTCGCTCAACCACAATAATTTCTCTTACGGCGTGTCGATGCGCCGCGAGAAGACCTACGACCGCTCTCGCGAGTGGCAGTGGCGCGACTCGGCTGGTTACTCATTGCCTCACATCGCCGATGAGGTTAACGTGGTCTACAACGAGTATTCAACCCACGACCTCAACACCACACGCTTTGCCGCTTATATCCAGGATACCTACAAGGTCATGCTCAGCAAGGGCCTTCTCACCGTTAACGGCGGTGTGCGCGTGTCTCACTGGGATTTCAATAAGGAAACCCTCGTTTCGCCGCGCTTCAGTCTGGGCTTCATCCCCGAGCGCAACAATCGCATCTCGCTGCGTCTTGCCGGCGGTATATACTATCAGGCTCCGTTCTACAAGGAATATCGCTACGAGGTAAAGGACGAGGACGGAAATTCCCGCATCGAACTGAACAAGAACATTAAGTCGCAGCGCAGCATACAGGCTATCGTGGGTGGTGACTACACCTTCCGTGCGCTCAACCGACCCTTTAAGTTCACTGCCGAGGCTTATTACAAAAACCTTTCAAACCTCATCCCCTATGAGGTGGATAACCTCAAGATGGTCTATTCGGGCATCAATGCCTCTAAGGGCTATGTTGCCGGTGTTGATATGAAGATTTTCGGTCAGTTTGTCGAGGGTACCGACTCATGGATTAGTTTCTCGCTCATGAAGACGCAGGAAGACCTCAATGGCGTGAAGGTTCCCCGTCCCACCGACCAGCGCTACAGCCTGGCTGTGTTCTTTACCGACTACTTCCCCAAGTGGCCCCGCCTCAAGTTCAGCCTCAAGGGTGTCTTGAGCGATGGCCTCCCCACAACAGCCCCCAACATGACACGCGACAAGGGTTACTTCCGCCAGCCTGCCTACAAGCGCCTCGACATAGGCCTCAGTTACCAACTCGTGGGTGGCGAGCACAAGCCCCGCACCGGCATGTTGAGCCACTTCAAGGACATCTGGCTGGGTGTTGATGTTTTCAACCTCCTCGATATCTCTAACGTGAGCGGATATTACTGGGTTACCGATGTTAACAACCTGCAGTATGCGGTGCCCAATTATCTCACCCGCCGCCAAATCAACGCGCGCCTCTCAATCAAGTGGTAAAAAACTTGCGCTAATGCTTGTTTCTTGCGTCAAAAAAATGTAACTTTGTGAGGAAATAACTAAATTACTTACACAATAATATTCTAAAAACTACAACAACATGGCAAAACCTTATGTAATAGGTATCGACATGGGCGGTACTAACACCGCCTTTGGTCTGGTAGACGCTCGCGGTAACGTGATTGCAAGCGACTCAATTAAGACTGCTAAGCACTCTAATATCGAGGATTATATCGACGAACTCCACGAGGCAATCTCTCGTCTCATCGAGGATAATGATGCACAGGACAAGGTTAACGGTATTGGTATCGGTGCCCCCAACGGCAACTACTATACTGGTATGATTGAAGGTGCTCCCAACTTGCCTTGGCCCTGCCCGATTCCCCTGGCAGAGATGATTACCAATAAGTTTGGCATTCCTTGCCTCGTAACCAACGACGCTAACGCTGCTGGTGTGGGTGAGATGACCTACGGTGCTGCTCGCGGTATGAAGGACTTCATCATGATTACCCTGGGTACTGGTGTTGGTAGCGGTATCGTTGTAAACGGCCAGATGGTTTATGGCCACGATGGTTT
>DCGA01000002.1:4257-4438 GCA_002314465.1 bacterium UBA1790
ATGGTTTCGCTGGTGAGCTTGGCCACGTTATCATGAAGCGTACCAACGGCCGTATGTGCGGTTGCGGTCGCACTGGCTGTCTCGAGGCTTACTGCTCGGCAACAGGTGTTGCTCGCACAGCTCGCGAGTTCCTCGAGATTCGCAAGGAAGACTCTAAGCTCCGAACTCGATATCGCTTCTA
>DCGA01000122.1:0-210 GCA_002314465.1 bacterium UBA1790
GCGGAGTGCCACGGCTGCGCAGGGCTATCTCGAGAGCGGCCTCGTCGGTAATGGGAACGCTGAGCAGGCGTGCCGAGCGCTTGATGATGCCCTCAAGCACCTCGTGGTCGTAGTACTCAAGGTGGCAGTTGATGCCGAAACGGGCGCGCAACGGCGATGTGAGCAATCCGCTGCGGGTCGTAGCGCCGATGAGGGGGAACGGCGACAGGG
>DCGA01000122.1:283-6315 GCA_002314465.1 bacterium UBA1790
TGATGTCGATGCGGTAGTCTTCCATAGCCGAGTAGAGGTACTCCTCCACGATGGGGCTAAGGCGGTGTATCTCGTCGATAAAGAGCACATCGTTTTCCTCAAGCGAAGTGAGCAGTCCGGCAAGGTCGCCGGGCTTGTCGAGAACCGGACCAGATGTCACTTTGAAGCCCACGCCCAGTTCGTTGGCAATGATGTTGCTCAAAGTGGTCTTGCCGAGTCCCGGAGGTCCGTGAAACAGCACATGGTCAAGTGCTTCGCCACGCTGCCTTGCAGCCGCGACAAAGACGCTGAGGTTCTCTATAATCTTGTCCTGTCCGGCAAAATCGGACAGGCGCTCGGGGCGCAGGGCCTTCTCAAAGTCCTGGTCATTGCGCGTGCGCTCGTTGCGTATATCGAAATCTTGTTCCATAGACTGCAAAGATAGTGATTTTTTCACATTTTGCGCGAAAAAAAAGTTTAAAGTTTAAGGCATAATGTTCAGTGGGCAGCCCAACCTCGCCTGTTAGGTTAGAAAACCGCCTTATTAACCTTTTACCCCGTTAACCTCTTAACCCTTTATGTTTCTTTCCTCGAGCCACTGCATGTAGATGCGTATAGCGGTTTCAACCATGCGCACGCAGGGGCGCTTGCGATAATACTCGTCGGTGCGAGCCTCGGGTGTGGATGTGATGACGATATCGGGGATGGTACCGTCGGCGCGTTTCTTGTTCAGTCCCAGCAATTCCTTGCAGATGATGCTGCCAGTTACGTTCCTGAACCGTGCCGCGAGTTCCTGCACGGCAGCATAGTTCTGCGCCTTTACGGCCTGGTCGGCCTCCTCGCAGGCGGTCTCAAGTCCGGCGAGCATGAACATACCCAGTGCCGAGCCGCACGTTTCGCGCATGCGGCCTATGCCTCCGCCATAAGATGCCGAGATGCGGGTCATCAGTCCGAGGGGTACATCATACCAGTCGGCAAACGCCATTGCCACGCTCTGCGAGCAGTTGTAGCCTTGTTTGAAGTAGCCCACGCCGAGTGCCACCCTGCGTTCGGTTTCTTGTTTCCAATCCATGATGTGTTTTAACAGAAACTGATGCTATAGCGAGCAATTACGCTATAGCATCAGTGATATTGTGTGAGCGATTAGTCGTAGATGGTTTCAAAGCGGTCGGTGTTCCACTTGAGGCGGTACACCACTTTGCCGGTCGAAACGCTTGTAACGGTGATGAGGCCATTTTCAAGCACGGCGGTCATCAAGCCCTGGGGTGCATCTCCGAGAACCTCCTCCATGGCAAAGTTACCGTTGATTTCGCTGCAGGGGAAGGCAACCAGCATAGCCATCTGGTTCTTTTCTTCGTTCTTGCTGCGTGCTACTATCACGATTTCATCCATTCCGTCCATGTTGAAGTCATAGAAACCCAGAATGTAGTCGTTGTCTTGGTACAGGGTCTCGGTGTCGCCCTTGTAGCCTTCTGCGCCGAGGGTCATCGATGCGTCGAGGGTAGCCGTGGCTGTGCTCCTTTCCTTGGTGTTAAACATCTCAATGCTCACGCCGCCAAAGAAGTCGTCAAACTTAATGGTGGTTTTGCTGTATTTGCCTGTGGGGTCGTTGAAATTGACTGCGACACCTGCTTCGGTGGTAACGTCTTTGATGTTAAGCACTTTAGCGTCTTTCAGACCCTGGAAAAAGAGGTCGGACTGCGCTTGTGCGGGTGTAGCCACGCCTATGAGGGCTGCTGCGACTACGCTAAGCGATAAAATAATCTGTTTCATTGTTCCTAATTAGTATTATTGTTTTTTGTATTTGTACTTCACGCCCAGGTTGTACATGATGAACGCCTGTATGTCGGTGTACTCCTCGATAACCTTGGTGATGGGCTTGCCGTGTCCGTGTCCGGCATTGGTGTCGATACGTATCATCTTCACGGCCTCGCCTGTGTTGCTTGCCTGCAGTTGGGCAGTGTACTTGAACGAGTGGGCGGGAACCACACGGTCGTCGTGGTCGCCGCTGGTGACGAGGATGGGAGGATACTTGGTGCCGTCGTTCTTGATGGTGTGCAGGGGAGAGTAGGCCTTGAGGTACTCAAACATCTCCTTGGAGTCGTCGCTGCGGCCGTAGTCGTGTGCCCAGTTCCACCCGATGGTGAAGCCGTGGTAGCGCAGCATGTCCATAACGCCCACCTGGGGCACTGCAGCGCCGTAGAGGTCGGGACGCTGGTTTACTACCGCACCCACGAGCAGACCGCCGTTGCTGGCACCGTTGATGCCTATCTTGCCCTTGCAGGTGAAACCTTCCTTGATGAGCCACTCGGCAGCCGCGATGAAGTCGTCAAACACGTTCTGCTTCTGCATTTTTGTTCCTGCCTCGTGCCACTTCTCGCCATACTCACCGCCACCACGCAGATTGGTGTAGGCATATACGCCGCCGGCATCGAGCATCGCAAAGGGGGTGCGAGAGTAACTGTAGGCGGGGTTGAGGCTTATGTTGAAGCCACCGTAGCCATAAACGAGGGCGGGGCGCTTGCCGTCGCGCTTGAGCCCCTTCTTGTAGATGAGGAACATGGGGATGCGTGTGCCGTCCTTAGAGGGGAAGAACACTTGCTCGGTAACGTAAGCATCGCGGTTGATGGGTACGTCGGGAGCAAAGATGCAAGTCGACTTGCCGCTTGCCATGTCATAGGAGTAGATTGATGTGGGATAAACGAAACTGGTGAAACTGTAGAATACCTCCTGCTCGCTGTTCTTGCAAGAGAATCCGGTAGAGCCGAAGGTGGGCAGTTCTATCTCGTGCTCCATGTTGCCCTGTGCGTCAAACACGTAGGGATGGCTCGACGCGTCGCGGTCGTAGGTAATGATGAACTTGCCTGCTGCAAGACGGGCGCTTGAGAGTACCCATTCGCGCTCGGCGATGAAGTCCTTGCGGCTTGCCTTGCTCAGGTTGTCGATGTCGTAGGAAACGACCTTCCAGCACGGTGCGCCGGCGTTGGTCATTACGTATATCTTGCCATTGGCAACACCTATGGGTTCGTTGTAAGAGCCGTCGGTGTCGGCAAGGCGGATGTAGTGCGGGTTAACGTCCTTGAGGTCTTTTACCCACAGGCCGTTACCCTCGCCGCCGCTATCCATAACGAAGACGAAGCGCTCCTTGCCCATGACCGATGCCTGGTGGAACAGCAAGGGTTCCTTCATGTTCTGGAACTCAACGTAGTCGTCGTTCTGGGGGGTGCCTATCTTGTGGTAGCACACCTTGTGGAACTCGTTCTTGCTCGACTTGGCGTTCTCGGGAGCGTCGTAGCAACTGTAGAAGAAGCCGTCACCCAGCCACTGGGCATCGGTAAACTTGGCCCACATGATGTGGTCGTCGAGTTTCTTGCCGGTGAGCAGGTCGATGACGTAGATTTCGTTCCAGTCGCTGCCGTTGCGCGTGATGACGTAGGCCATGTAGTGGCCGTCCTCGCTGAAGTTGGTCTGCTGCAGCGCCACGGTGCCGTCGTTCGACAGAGTGTTGGGGTCGAGCACCACGCGTGCCTCGCCGTCGAGGGCATCCTTCACGTAGAGCACGCTCTGGTTTTGCAGACCGTTGTTCTTGAAGAAGTAGTACTTGCCCTTAACCTTGAATGGAGTGCCCATCTTCTCGTAGTTGGCAAGTTCGGTGATGCGTTTCTTCACGTCCTCGCGTCCGGGGATGTGCGACAGGTAGTCGTGGCTTATCTTGTTCTGTGCTTTGACCCATGCAGCGGTTTCCTCGCTGTTGTCGTCCTCGAGCCAGCGGTAGGGGTCGGGCACTTGTGTACCGAAGTAGGTGTCAACGGTGTCGACGCGGCGTGCGTCGGGATAGTTGAAAGTCTTGGCCTGCGACGCAACTGCGCCAGCGGCAAGTAGTGTTGTGCACATGATGAGATGCTTCATATAGTCGTTGTTAAGAATAATCTGCCACAAAGGTAGTGTTTTTTTGACTAAAACCCAAACGAAAACGCGCAATGCGCCTTGTCTCGGCCGTACATACCGGTGCGTGGGGGATATAAAAAACTACTGCTGCATCAATTCGATACAGCAGTAGTTATGAAAATCTTGGGTTAATTAACCGAATAGTTGATTAGTCAACCTGGTAGTGTGAGTAGTCGGTCTTACGCATGTCGCCTGTAGCAGCGAGGGCGCTGTGGAACGAGAGTGCCAGGTTGGGGTTCATGAGTACGTGGCCGCCCTTAGAGAGCTTGAGGTACTCACGCAACAGGGGGCGATAGGTGGGGTGAGCCACCTTCTCGATAATCTCGTGTGCGCACTGGATGGGGTCCTTGCCACGCAGGTCGGCTACGCCCTGGTCGGTAACGATGATGTCAACCGAGTGGAGGGTGTGGTCGATGTGGGTACACATGGGAACCACGGTGCTGATGCAGTCGTCCTTCTTGATAGAGGGGCACACGAAGATAGATGTATAGGCGTTGCGGGTAAAGTCGCCTGAACCACCGATACCGTTCATCAGGCGGGTACCGCTAACGTGTGAAGAGTTGATGTTACCGAAGATGTCGACCTCGATAGCGGTGTTCATTGATACAACACCAAGACGGCGGATAACCTCGGGGTTGTTGCTGATCTCGGCGGGGCGCATGAGCACCTTGTTGCGCATTGTCTTGATGTCGGCGAAGAGGTTCATCATCGCGTCGTGCGACAGTGTGAGAGAGCAAGTAGAAACAAACTCGCAACGGCCGCTCTGCAGCAGTTTGACGAATGTGTCCTGCATAACCTCGGTATATACCTGGAACGCGGGGATTGCTGTACTGGTCTCGAGAGCCTCGAGCACTGCGTTGGCGATGTTACCTACACCACTCTGGATGGGGAGGAACTCCTTGGGCATACGGCCCACCTTGATTTCGTTCTCGAGGAACGCGCACACGTTCTTACCAATCTGGCGAGTAGTGTCGTCAAGGGGAGTGAACTTGCCGGGCATACCCAGGGGCATAGAAGTCTTTACCACTGCAACGACCTTCTTGGGGTCAACGTGAGCGGTGGGCTTACCTGCGCGGTCGCTGGGCTTGTAGATGGGAATCTCGCGGCGGCAAGGGGGATCCAGTGGCACGTAGATGTCGTGCATACCGAGAATCTCCTCGGGGAGCTGGTCGTTGATCTCAACGATAACCTTGTCGGCAAGCTGCAGCCATGTGGGGCTGTTACCAACAGCGGTACCGAGCACGATTTCGCCGTCGTCGCTGATGCTCTGAGCCTCGATGATGGCAACATCCATCTTGCCATACATACCGTAGCGAACCTCCTGAGCCATCTCGCTAAGGTGGCGGTCGCTGTAGTGTACCTCACCGGCGTTGATGCGGTTACGTACCTCGGGGAGTGACTGATAGGGTGCACGGAAGTTAAGTGCATGAGCGCGTGACAACTCACCGTCGGTGTAGTCGTTGGTTGATGCGCCACTAAACAAGTTGATTTTGAACTCGCGTCCTGCCTCGTGCTCAGCGCGAGCCTTAGCAGCAACAGCTACTGGAACAACCTTGGGGTTACCGGGAATAGTAAAACCAGAAACACCTACGTTATCACCATTCTTTACAAATTCGGCAGCCTCGGCAGCCGACATGATAGGATAAATCATTCTAGTTATTATTTTGTTTTTTTGAGTTTGCGGGTAATTAGCGATGCAAAATTACTCAATATCTTGCGCACTACAAAATAAATACCACGAAATAATTCGCAGTGGGGGTTTTTAGACAGAAGAACATAAGGGCTTTGGCTGGTGATTTAAGAACATAAACTGAAAGTAATTAAGCTTCGCGGTGGGGATATAAACTGAAAGAAATTACGATAAATTACATGAAATTAAGCTTCGCGAGGGGGTGGTGTCCTCACACAGATCTCACGGATCTCACAGATTTTATGTTTTTTTGACTAAAAAGACAAAAAGACTAAAAAGCTTCGCGTGGGTGGATACGGCCTCGCGGAGCTATTTGGATAATTGTCTTCAGTTCTAAAAAATTGTCTGGGTGAGGATGAGGGCGGTGATGAGGGCTGTGAGGAGGATGACGGCGTAGGCTGCGGCGGCGATGGTG
>DCGA01000122.1:6354-7334 GCA_002314465.1 bacterium UBA1790
CCTGTTACACCACAGGTGGGCCACAACGTAGACGGCGATGGCGGCGAACATGGGTTGGAAGGGCAGGATGTAGCGGCTCACGGTGCCTGCGCTAATGTAGGCGATGCCCATGGCGCACACTACCGGCCACCATGCCACTAATCCCAACGTGGCATCCTTGCGCCACGACAGCACTGCGTAGTAGCACAGCGCAAGACCTCCGCACAGATACCAGCCGAGGCGTATGCGAGGAATGATTGAGGTCCATTCGTTGCTATAATTTTGCCAGGGGAACGGGATGACAAACTGTGTACCGCAGGTGAAGGGCAACAGCAACACTTTCTTCCATGCGGGCAGGCAGAAGTAGCCGTCCATGAGGTCGATATAGAACTTTTGCTCATTGATGCCCGGCTTGAAGGCTTGTGTGATATACTCGCCTCCCACCACATTGCCTACCTGTTGTGCCACGCTATAGGTTGTGGAGCAGTACATGCCCATGAGCCATGTGGCGAAGGTGACGGCCACGAGGGTTGCGATGCTGCGCCACGAGGTGCGCCAGCGCGCAACGGCGAGCAGCACCACGCCGAAGGCTGCGAAGTTGATGTACTTGGCCCTCACAAGCGCCAGAATGACGCATGCCAGGGCGTAGAGCGCAATGCCGGTAATGGTGTCACGACGCGTGCCGCCAGGGTTGCTCAGCCTGTACAATCCCATTGCGACCATAGTCATGGAGATGTAGACGAGAGCCTCCTTCTGGATGACATATCCCTGCGAGATGAAATAGCCGTGAACCGACAACAATGCTATGGTGAGGGTTGCGGCGGTGGATGGCTTGATGAGGTCGCGGCCGCGAACAAACGAGGCCGCAAGACCAGCACCCATAGCGATTGATGCAATGGTGAGCGACATGTTCATCGCCACGGGCCACACGATGCTCACGCCCAGCACCTTCCACAGGGCGAGTATGGCAAGCGGGAAGCCGAAGAATGTGGTTAACGGTT
>DCGA01000122.1:7351-7502 GCA_002314465.1 bacterium UBA1790
ACGGCCGTCGTAGTGATGGAGCGCCCAACGGTAATAACCGCTTGAGTCGTTCTTGAGCAAAGGCATCTCGAGAGTGCCGCCGCAGGCGAGTGTGCAGTGCCACATGTAGTAGACGGCGCTGGCAGCAATGATGAGCGATGCCACGCACAGT
>DCGA01000057.1:0-337 GCA_002314465.1 bacterium UBA1790
TACATCTTCACCTTGCCCTTGCCGATCTGGCGGGAGAGTGCGGAGTATGCGCCGAGCAGAAGCTGCTGACCGGTTTGACCCTTAGCGTAGAACGTACGGCTTACCTGTGCGCCACCGAACGAACGGTTGTCGAGAAGACCGCCGTATTCGCGTGCGAACGGTACACCCTGTGCAACGCACTGGTCGATGATGCTGTTGCTGACCTCAGCGAGGCGGTATACGTTAGCCTCACGAGCGCGGTAGTCACCACCCTTTACGGTGTCGTAGAACAGACGGTAAACGCTGTCGCCGTCGTTCTGATAGTTCTTAGCGGCATTGATACCACCCTGAGCAGCGA
>DCGA01000057.1:374-6878 GCA_002314465.1 bacterium UBA1790
GAATCCTGGATGCAGAAATTGAGCACGTTGAAGCCCATCTCGCCCAGTGTTGAAGCAGCCGATGCACCAGCCAGACCAGTACCTACAACGATGATGTCGAGGCGACGCTTGTTGGCGGGGTTCACGAGTTTTTGGTGAGCCTTGTAGTTGGTCCACTTTTCAGCAACGGGACCCTCGGGAATCTTAGAGTCGGCTGCCGGTATGAAAATATTGTTTTCTTCCATTGTAATTCAGTTTTAATGATTAATACCTTGCATTAAAAATCAGAATGCAAATGCATCAAAATACCAAGCGAAGTAGATAGCCTCAACTACGAACAGACCAACTACGATGGTTGCCCACCAGAAGCCGATGCACTTGAAACGGCAAATCCACTTGTCGTTGGTTGTGCCGATGCTCTGGAATGCGCTCCAGAAACCGTGAGTGAGGTGGAACCACAGAGCCACGAAGCCAACGATGTAAACGGGGAGAACCCACAGCTGGCTGAATGTAGCCTCAAGAGCATCAATGCCGCTAAGAGCAGCAGCAGTGTCGCCGATAGCCTCGGGGAGCTGCATCTTTGCCCAGAAGTGGAAAAGGTGGAGACCCAGGAAGCAAACAATGATGATACCCAGAACGAGCATGTTCTGAGAAGCCCACTCTACGTTGGCGGGACGCTTGCTAACCTCGTAAGCATCGTTACCACGAGCCTTACGATTCTGCATTGTCAGCCAGAACGCGAAAGCGATGTGAAGCACTGCGCCGCCTGCAATAACTGCAGTACCTACGAGTGCATACCAGTTAGCGCCGAGGAACTCGCACACTGCCTCATAAGCGTCGAGCGAAATGAGGGCAACAGCGTTCATCAGCACATGGAAAGTCACGAAGAGGATGAGGAAGAGACCTGTGAGGCTCATCACAACCTTTCGTCCTACGGATGAATTAATTAACCACATAGTAGTTTTTGAAAATTTAGTTGTTTATTGAAATTATTGTTAATTGTTTATTATCAGGTAATTACGATAAAAGCCGCCAAAAGGGCGCAGTCTACCGCATATTATTGTGCAAATTTACCAATTAAAGCTGGCACTTGCAACTTTTATTAAGGAAAAAATTCTTTATTTTTCATTATTGTGTATCGCGAGGGGTCGCACGCCTGGGATTTTTAGACAAAACAACATTAGGGATTTTGCTGGGATTTTTAGACAGAAGAACATAAAGGCAGTTGAGGGTGATTTAAGAACATAAGTTTTTTGTTTTGGGACTGAAACGAATTAAAATAATAAAATTTCGCTTCGCGTGGGGGATATAAACTGAAAGAAATTACGATAAATTATAAGAAATTAAGATTCGCGTGGGGATATAGTCTCCCACAGAGACACAGAGTCCACTGAGATTTATATATTTACTACGGATTTATCTGATTAAACTGATTTTTGGCTTCGCGTGGGGGATTTACCTCGCACAGATCTCTCGGATCTCACAGATTTTGTGTTTTTGACTAAAAGAACATAAAGACTATAATTAATTTGTTTAATCTGTGGTTTCGGTGCGAATAAAAATTCGTGTAATTTCGTGCTAATTCGTGGTTAAAGACATAATGTTTCAGAGAAATCAGATTAATCTGTTGTTAATAAAAAATCTGTGCGTTCTGCGAGAGCCCCCCATGCGAAGCCCTATATTAATTGTTTTAATTCGTTTCAGTTTACATTAGTGTGTAGGGGTGAAAAGCAATCCCCACCGGGCTGGTGCCTGGTGGGGATGTATGTGTAGTGCCTTGCGGGGCGGGGTTACTTCTTGCGGTTGCGCACGCTGCGTGCTGCGCTCGACGAAGACTTTGTCTTCTGCTCTTTGGGCTTGCGCTCCTTGATCTTGGTTGTCTTCTTGGTCGACTTGCTCGACTTGTCCTCGGTGGTCTTGCTGCCACGCTTGGTCTTTACGCTCTTCTTGTCGGCCTTCTTGCTGCTCTTTGCTTCCTCGGCATTCTCGGTTACGTCTTCGCCGTTCTGTTCGGCTTCGAGTTTCGCCTTAGCCTCGGCACGAGCCCTTAGTTCTTCGCGGCTGGGAACCCAGAGTTCCTTGTTGAAAGCCTTGAGGCGCTGCTCAATGCTGTCCTGGGCATGCTTGTAGTCCTTGTCCTCGGGGAACTGCTGGCGCAGCGACTGGTTGCGCATGTTCTTGGTCTTATAGATTTCGCCGGTGTACATGTTGAGCTTGAAGAAGTCGTCGAGGCTATGACGCGCCAGGTTGTTGTCGTCGTCGGTGAAGACATACTGTTGGGCGATGTAGGGGCGAATGTCGTTGAGCTTAACCCAGAACATGGGGTAGGGAATAGCTTCGCCGCCAAATTCGTCCATGCGGTGGAGCACGGGACACAGAGCGTCGACGCGAGTCTTCATCTGGTTGCTGCGGGTGTCAAACTCCCAGCGCTCGATGATGTAGTAGCTCAGGATTTCGTTGCCGGGGATGTCGGCATCCTCGATGTCAAACTTGGGGTTCTTGTCGGTGCTGCCCTTGGCGGGAGAGTTCATGATGTGGAAACGCTCGAGCATCTCGGCCACTTTAATCTTGTACTCATCGGTGAACATTTCGCGTCCGTCGAGGTATTCGTAGGCGCTTATCTTGTTGTCGGCGAGCAGACGCATGATGATGAAGAACAGGCTCTGTCCGTCGGCATTGGGCTCCTCGGGATAGTACAGGGCCGAGTTCTTGCCCTTGGTGAGGTCGAGTTTGCGGTAGATGACCTTCATCCACTGCAGGTCGGCGTCGCTGGCCTCTTTCACCTCGTAGAACGATTGCTGGCGGTCGGTGATAGCGGCGCCCTTCTCGTCCTTGGCCTTGCGGTCGTTTTCGCTCTTCTTGACTACCTGTGCACTTGCTGCAGTCGAGATGAGAGCTGCAAGAGCCAGGGCAAATATAAATTTGATGGTCTTCATATTCTTGGGTTATGAATTGATGTCACATTAGTTGATGATAACCTCGATGGGTGCCAGGTCGCGCTGTATTCCGTCGGGACCCACAGCCTTCACGCGAGATATGTAGAAACGCTTGCCATGCTGCAGTCGGCGTATAGAAGCGAGCTGTCGCTCACTGAAGTTGCTACCGCTCGATACCTCGGGCATCGCATTGCCCATAGAGTCGAAGAATACAGTCTCGAAACTGAGCACCTTGTAGTCGATGTTGAGGATTTCGTCGTCGATGGCTGCATCTACACCGCGAGCCGCGAGCAGAGTAGCCTTGGGGAAGGGTCGTCCGCCCTTGTAGCGCACGGGGTTGCCCTGTGCGTCCTTATAGGCGATGAAAGGCATGGGATCGGGCAGTTTGCGCACGCGGAACTTGGTAGAGCCCACGTTGGTGCGCACGCCGTCCATCTCGGCCGAAACGGTGATTTCGCACTCGGCTCCCACCTTGGTGGGGTGTGCAATCCATCCGTTGCCGCTCTTGGTGAGCGTGCCGTTGGTCATTGTAGCGCTGATAGAGCCCTCGGGCACACCGGGAACGGCGATGCTGATGGGGTTGTTGATGCCGGCGTAGAGCACGTTCATCATTGTAGCGCTTATGGTTGCGAGCGGGTCGATAACGGTGTAAGACGACTTGAAGTCACGGCGTGTAACCGAGCCGTCGCGTCCCATCACCTCGATGTATCCCGAGTAGTCGTAGTTGCCTGCTGCGCCTGCACCCACTTCGTAGAGACCACGGTCGTTGCCCAGTCGGTGTCCGTTGATGTAGACCACGGGTCGCTGTGTGGTGTCGACTGCTGCGAGCACGATGTTGGCCGAGTACTTGGTGCCGCGCATCACGATGCGAGAGTTTGGCACAACGAATGCATCGACGAGGTTCACGCGCAGGTCGCCCATATCCACGTTGGTAAGCATCTGGTTGAGCACCTCACCCTCGGCATAGCGCACGTCGTTCTGCAGTTTAGAGAGCAGAGTCACGGCAGCGATGGTGGGCATGTTCTCAAACATTGTCTCTTCCCACTGCTTCTGGTTGCCTTCGCCTCCTGCCTTGGTCTGCATGGGTGCTGTAGAGAGTGCAGCAGCCACGTTGGTACGCTTGTCGTGGTCGTCGAGGAAGCCTGTGATGTAGTTGCGGTACTGGTCTATCATCTCGCGCAGGGCCTTGCCCTTACCGGTGGTGGGGGCGAGCATCACTTGTGATGCGGCGTCGAGATTGTCGCGGTTGACGATGTTCTTGATGTCGGCCTTGTCGCCGTCGGCAACCTTGACGATTTCATATTTGAGCGAGTCGATGTAACTGTAGAGCATGTCGGTCTTGGCACGCACGTCGGTAGCCTTGTCGAGCCACACCTTGCCCTTCTCGGGGTTCTTCTTGTTGAACTCCTGAAGTTGCTGGTAGAGGCCCAGGTTACGCGCAGTGATGGTGCGGTTAGAGCGCTCAAGGCCATCGGCCACCTGGCTGAAGCCGTTGAGCACATCGCTCGACACGTTGAGAGCAAGCATAGCCGTGAGGACGATATACATGAGGTTTATCATCTTCTGGCGCGGCGACATCCTGCCCACTGATTGGTTTTTACCACTTGCCATCTATTATCTGTTGTATAATTGAGGGTTGTTGTGAGTTAATTGTTATAAAAGAGAAGCTTCGGGGTTAATCCTCGGGCTGGTCGTCCTCGGGCATGCCGGGCATACCTGCCATGGGGCGGTACATGTTGACGGTCATAGCCTTGATCATCTTCTCGTAAACGCTGTTGAGCTGCTTCATGTAGCGAGCCATCTTCTCGGTCTCGTCGCAGTAGTGTGCGCTCTCGGCAGCACTCTTCTCATACATGTCGCGAATGTCCTTAAGACCACGGTTAACGCGGTCGATGCTGTCGAGCTGTGAAGAGATGCTCTTGAGCTGAATCTCATAGATGGTGTTGAGGCCGCCGATGTTGCGGTTAAGTGCCTCCATCTGCTCAACGTAGCCGGTAGAGCTTTCGCTGATGTTGGTGCTGTTGTCGGTGATAGCCTTGTAGCTGCCCAGCAGGGTTTCGCTCACTGCATTGAGAGCAGTAGTGGTCTCGCCCAACTTCTGCATCTGCTCGCTGATGGTGCTCATCTGCGACAGATACTGCTGTGTGGCGTCGGTGAGTTCGGCCATGCGCGACAGTTGGTCGCTGGCAGCGCTCATCTTGGCGATGCTTTCGCTAAGCGAACGAGAATCCTCGGGAGTGAGTTCGATGTTCTGGGGCAGTCCGCAAGCCTGCAAAGCCTCGGCCTGGCTCACGCCGGCGGGAGCGCTGGTTGCAGCGGCTGTGCCACCGATAACGATGCCTGTACCACCCGAGAAATCGGGGCGGTCTTCGGGGTCCTTGCTTGCGAGCACGGGGAATACATCTTCCCACTGGTACTGCTTCTCGGGACGGTCGAATGCGGTGAGCAAGAACATTAATACCTCGGTACCCATACCGATAGACAACAGAGTGTTACCGCCGGGGAGGTGGAGAATCTTGAACAGTGCACCCCAGATAGCGACGGCTGCACCTATACTGTAGGCGAAGTTGAAAAATCGCTGGCCCTTCTCGCCCGAGAGGAAGCGTTCCACTACGTTTTTATATTTCTTAATCTTACCCATTTTTCAAACGAATTATATATGGATTAGTGATGATGTGACTGAGTGAGTTGAAGGAGTTATTTCTTGCGCTTGTTCTTGGTGTAGCCCACCTTAGAACGTACGCAACGGAAGCCGATGTAGCTGCGCTGCTCGTTCTGGTACTCCCACATGCGGATATCGCTGCGTATGTTGTGTGCAACGTCCTTCCACGAACCGCCGCGAACAATCTTGCGCGACATCTTGTAGGGGTCTTCCTTTGCCACATAGTAGCGATACTCGGGGTTGAGGTCGCTTGTCATGCGGTCGATGCTCTCGGTGTAGGCGGTAGAAGTCCACTCGCTCACGTTACCTGCCATATCGTACAGGCCGAAGTCGTTGGGCTGGTAAGTACCCACGGGAGCGCTGATGATGCTACCGTCTTTCACATAGTTGCCCTCCATGGGCTTGAAGTTTGCATAGAAGCAACCGTCGGTTTCCTCAAGCGGCAGGTCGCCCTCCCAGGGGTAGCGGTTGGCATCCATACCTGCGCGTGCTGCATATTCCCACTCGGCCTCGGTGGGCAGGCGGAACGGCTCAACATATACGCCTTCCTTGCCCAGCGACTTCTTGAGGAACTCGGTGCGCCACATGCAGAATGCGTTGGCCTGTTCCCAGCTTACGCCCACCACGGGGTGGTTGTTGTAGTTGCCGTTGGCAAAGTACATACGCACATAGGGCTCGTTGTAAGCGTTTTCAAAGTCGTTGACCCAGCAGGTGGTGTCGGGGAAGATATTGATGATATACGTGTTGAGGAAGTCCCAGGGACCGGACCGGGGGCGGTNNCAGGTGGTGTCGGGGAAGATGTTGACGATGTATGTGTTGATGAAGTCAAACTCGCTCTGCAACGGGCGTGTGATTGTCTGGCGCACGATGCGGCCCTCGTCGTCCACGTAGGCTGTGTCCTTGCTGATGGTGGGGTTCACGGTAGGC
>DCGA01000057.1:6936-7175 GCA_002314465.1 bacterium UBA1790
CGTTGCGTCGAAACGGTTTTTACGCTTGGCAGCCTCGGTGAGGTTGTAAATCTCGTAGCGATAGTTCATCTGCGCGGGGTCAAGTTCCTTGACACCGGTGATGGGGTTAATCTTGTATACGCTCTCGATAGCGCGCTCTTCGTCCTCGCTGGGGTTCTTCCAGGGAATGCTCTTGCTCCAGTTGAGGTGGGGAGTCACGGGGTTGCCTTCCTTATCCTCTTCGATCTTGAACTCCTCGT
>DCGA01000079.1:0-4760 GCA_002314465.1 bacterium UBA1790
TGGCTGCAGCGGCTGCCGCCCAGCGGATAGAAAACGTAGGTGCGCAACCACGACATGAGCGTGATGTGCCAGCGGGTCCAGAACTCGTTCCACGAGCGAGAGAAGAAGGGGTACCTGAAATTGGCGTTGAGCCTGATGTTGAGCAACCGTGCCGAACCTATGGCAATGTCACTGTAACCGCTGAAGTCGGCATATATCTGTGTGGCAAATATAAGTGCCGACATCACGATGGTTGTGGCGCTCCCGTAGGCGGGGTTGTAGAGGGTTACATCGAGAAAACGGCCCAGCGAGTCGGCAACCACGACTTTCTTGGTGAGTCCCCACAATATCTGGCGCATACCCACAACGGCATTGTCGTAGTCCCACTGCTTGGGTTTGAGGAACTGAGGCAACAGGTCCTTGGCGCGCTCTATGGGACCCGCTACCAGTTGGGGGAAGAATGCTATGTAGACCATGAAGGCTGTGATGTCGCGAGTGGGCTTGATGTCGCGTTTCATCACGTCGACTGTGTAACTGATGGCTTGGAATGTATAGAACGAGATGCCCACAGGCAACACTATGTTGAGGGTGGCCCAGTCGGGTGTCATCCCCATTGTGCGCATGAGTGAAGCTGCGCTGTCGGCAAAGAAGTTGAGATACTTGAATGTGAACAGTATGCCCAGGTTAAAGATAATGCTCGCTGCGGCCCACGCTTTGCGTTGTGCACCTTGACGGTCCATTGCCAGCGCGGTAGCCCACGTTGTGAGCGAGGTTGCAATGATTAACCCGAGGAATCGCCAGTCCCACCAGCCGTAAAAGGTGTAGCTGGCCGCAAGCAGCATGGCGTTTTGCAGCCTCAGCCTTCGTGACAGTACCCAGTAGAGCACAAACACCAGCGGCAGGAACAGTGCGTATGTGTATGAATCAAATTGCATTGATGATGCTTGCTATCTCGCGGGCATCGTCCACGGTAATGGGATGTGCTATGGGAAGGCTCACCACCTCGCCGGCGAGTTGCTCTGTCATGGGCAGCGGGCCATGCTCGAGTGTCTCGTAGCAGGGCTGCAGGTGGGGAGGAGTTTCATAGTGGATGTCGGTCATCACGCCTCGTTGCTCAAGTGCCTTGCGGAAGGCATCGCGACCAGCCTTCACGCGTATGACGTACTGGTGCCACACTTGTGTTGTACCCTCGAAACGCACGGGAACCACCACGTTGGGGTTGGTGATGGCCTCGTTGTAGGCTTTGGCTATTGCATCACGGCGGGCGTTTTCTTCCTCAAGGTGGCGCAGTTTTACACGCAACATTGCGGCCTGAATCTCGTCGATGCGGCAGTTGAGTCCACGGTAAATGTTGTGATAGCGGCGATTGCTGCCATAGGATGCGAGTGCTCGCACTGTCGCTGCCAACTCGTAATCGCTTGTGACTACTGCACCGGCATCGCCCAGTGCGCCTAAGTTCTTGGTGGGGTAGAAACTTATGCCCGCAGCATGTCCCAGACCGCCGGTCACACGTGTACCGTTAAGTCCGTCTGTGGCTGCCACGGCGCCTATCGCCTGCGCGTTGTCCTCTATTACGAGCAGATTGTGCTCCTTGGTAAGTCGCTTGAGATGCTCGTCCCAGCATGCTGTGCCATAGAGGTGGACGGGCATTACAGCCTTTACCTCGGGTGTGATAAGGCGTTCAGCGCACTTGCTGTCGAGGTTCATTGTTGTCTCGCTGGGGTCGCACATCACCGGCACAAGGCCGTTGTCGCTCACTGCAAGCACCGATGCCACAAATGTATTGCCGGGTACAATCACTTTGTCGCCCGGTTGCAGTTTACCCATCTCGATGTAGGCGCGCAGGATGAGACGCAGTGCGTCAAGACCGTTGCTCACTGCAATGCAGTGGCGTGCCTGGCACAGCGAGGCAATCTCTTGCTCAAGCATCTCGGTGTGCTTGCCGTGCAGATACCAGCCCGAGTCAATCACGTCTACGGCGGCCTGCTTCAGTTCGTCCTCATAGGGCAGGTTGGCCTGCTTGAGGCTTAGAAATGGGTATGTCTTGTTCATCGTTTGTCTTTGGTTAATTCAAGGAAGTCGCTGTACTCGCGTGTATAGTCGTCCTCGTCGTAGTGCTCGCTTGCAAGTACCATGCACACTGCACCCGAGGTGAAGTTGTTGAGCACACGCCATATGCCGGGAGTGATGAGCAATCCCTGGTAGGGACGGTCGAGGGTTACGGTGCGTTGCTGCTTTCCGTCGTCGATTACCACATCAAAACTACCGCTTATTGCCACGACAAGCTGGTAGAGTGCGCGATGCGAGTGCCCGCCGCGCTCTTCTCCGCCGGGAATGTCGTAGGTGTAGTAAAGGCGGCGTATCTTGAACGGGATGGGGTCGTTGTCCTCAACCACGGTAAGATTACCGTTGGCATGACGGTGCTGTGCCAGTTCAATGATGCGGCAGTTGTCTACGCTTGATGTCAGGTAAGGGTTGACTTCCATTGTTATACTTTATTTCTTGCCCACCAGTTTGAGGTACTCGTCATAGTTCTCAATATAGTCGGCGGGGTCATATTTCTCGCTCGAAAGCACATATACCACCGAGTTGTTAGAGAAGTTGTCTATCTTGCGCCATGTCATGCGCGGCACATACAGGCCATAGTATGCGCGGTTCATGTGGAAACGCTGCTCACCGTTGCCGTCGTTGAGGATGACATCAAAACTGCCGCTCATGGCAATGATGAACTCGTCCTGGGTGTGGAATGCGTGACCGTCGCGGTGCATGCCGCTGGGCACATCATATATCCAGTAGGCGCGCTTGATGTCGAAGGGCACGTGCTGCTCGCTCTCCACGATAGAGAGATTGCCGCGCGGGTCGCTTATCTTGGGCAACTGTATGATATGTGGCTTTTTAGATTCCATTCTCGGCAAGTCTCATCAGGTATTGGCCATAGTGATTCTTGAGCATGGGGGCGGCGAGGGCCTTGAGTTGCTCAGCGGTAATCCACCCCTTGCGGAACGAGATTTCCTCGAGTGCCGCTACTTGCACACCCTGCATTGTCTCAATGGTCTGTATGAAGTTTGACGCATCGAGCATCGACTCTGAAGTGCCGGTGTCGAGCCATGCAAAGCCGCGTCCCAGTGTCTGTACGTGCACTCTATCCTGTGCGAGGAACTCTTGGTTCACGGTGGTGATTTCCAGTTCGCCGCGTGCCGAGGGCTTGATGGTCTGTGCCACTTTTACCACCTCGTTGGGGTAGAAGTACAGGCCGGTAACGGCATAGTTCGATTTGGGCTCTTTGGGCTTCTCCTCGATGCTGGTGGCGCGTCCGTTGTCGTCAAATGCAACCACGCCGAAGCGCTCAGGGTCGTTCACCTTGTAGGCAAATAGGGTAGCGCACTGCTGCTCATCAGTGATGCGCACTGCATCCAGGAGCATACCTGTGAATCGCTGACCGTAGAAGATGTTATCGCCCAACACGAGGCACACACTATCGTCGCCTACGAATTCCTTGCCTATGATGAATGCCTGTGCAAGGCCTTCGGGACGGGGTTGCTCGGCATAGGAGAATTTCACGCCAAGTTCCTCGCCAGTGCCAAGCAGACGCTCAAACTGCGGCAGGTCGTGCGGAGTGGAGATGATGAGAATCTCCTTGATGCCTGCGAGCATGAGCACCGAGATGGGGTAGTACACCATGGGTTTGTCATAGATGGGGATGAGCTGTTTGCTTATACCCTTGGTTGCCGGATAGAGGCGTGTTCCTGAACCGCCTGCAAGTACTATACCTTTCATATATGCCGTTATTATTCGTTTCCTTTAAACCTTAAACCTTAACCTTTTAACCCTTTAACCCTTTAACCCTTTAACCCTTTAACCTCTTATCATACATCTGCTCGTAGTACTGCTGGTAGTCGCCGCTGGTCACGTTTTCTACCCACGAGCGGTTGTCGAGGTTCCAGCGCACAGTCTTCTCGATGCCCACCGAGAAAGGTGTCTCGGGATACCAGCCCAGTTCGCGGGCAATCTTGCTCGGATCAATGGCGTAGCGCATGTCGTGGCCCGGGCGGTCGGTTACAAACTCGATGAGGCCATAGTTGATGTCCTCGGGCTTGCACGACAGCAGTTGCTGGTACTCGGGCTCTTCGCTCATGATGCGGGCGATGATGTCAATTACCTGGCGCACGATGTTGATGTTGCTTTCCTCGTTGAAACCGCCTATGTTGTACACCTCGCCCAGACGACCCTCGCGCAGCACCATGTCGATGCCCTTGCAGTGGTCTTCCACATAGAGCCAGTCGCGCACATTCTCTCCCTTGCCATACACGGGCAGTTTCTTGCCTTGCAAGATGTTGTTGATGATGAGCGGAATGAGTTTCTCGGGGAAATGGTATGGTCCGTAGTTATTGCTGCAGCGTGTTATGTTTACCGGCATGCCGTAGGTCTCGGCATAGGCCATGGTGATGAGGTCGGCACTGGTCTTCGAAGCCGAGTAGGGCGAACGGGGAGCCAGCGGTGTGTCCTCGGTGAAGTAGTGTTCACCATAGGTCTTCATGTCCTTGCGGCTTCCCACTACACCCTTGATGTCGTCGGTCACGGTGAGTGCCTGGGCTTCGTCATAGTCCTTGGTGAGCGAGCCATAAACCTCGTCGGTAGATATCTGCAGGTATTTCTTGCCTTCCTTGTACACATTGTGACCCTGCTCGTCCTTACCAGTGAACCATGCATGGCGGGCACAGTCAAGCATGTTCTGCGTGCCCAGGATGTTGGTTTCAAGGAACAGGCGGGGATTGGTGATG
>DCGA01000079.1:4777-8729 GCA_002314465.1 bacterium UBA1790
CCACATGGCTCTCGGCGGCAAAGTTCACGATATAGTCTACATCGTTGTCCTTGAGGATGCCGGCCACAAGGTCGCGGTCGCTTATGTCGCCGCGCACGAAGGTCACGTTATTGCGCTTCAGTTCCTCCTCGAGTGTGGCAAGGTTTCCGGCATAGGTAAGTACATCAAGCACAATTACTTTGATGTCGTCACCCCACTTGTTGAGGATGTATTTCACATAGTTGGAGCCGATAAAACCGGCAGCTCCTGTTACAAGGTAAGTCTTCATATAGTGTCGATACTATTGTTCAAACTACAAAGATAATGCTTTTTGCCGAAAGACAAAAAACGAAACCCAAAAAACTGTTTTCCATGCCGGTGGAAAACATCCCGACTGTCACAAAAACACCCGGACAAACTTGCCCGGGTGCTATCAACAGTTTCTGTTATGTCTTACTTATTAGCCTTCTTGCACTCAGCCTTCTCAGCCTTGCACTCAGCCTTCTCAGCCTTACATTCAGCCTTAACTGCAGCCTTCTTGCCTTTGCACTTTGCCTTGGCTTCCTTGCATTCTACCTTAACGGCCTTCTTGCACTCTGCCTTCTCGGCTTTGCACTCAGCCTTAGCAGCCTTGCATTCGGCTTTCTTTTCTGCACATTCCTGCTTGCCACACTCTGCCTTGCCGCATTCCTGCTTCTGGCACATCTGGGTCTGCTGGCCGCACTCTGCCTTACCACATTCCTGCTTCTGGCATTTCTGAGCCTGCTTTTCGCATTTGGCTGTTTGTTCTACACACTGATGGCCCTTAGCCTTCTCACATTGGTGCTGGTTCTGTGCGATGGCGATGCATGTGCATGCATACAATGCCACGAAACACATGGTTAAGAATTTCTTCATAGTCTGTTATTGTTTTAATGTTATTGTTGTTTCAAGTGCAAAGGTAAGCATTTAGATGGTGTTGCAATAACCTTAACATATAAAAATTATTAATTCAACTCCTTTGCTCGCCTTTTTGTATCGCTTATTTGTCGAGCATGATGTTGATTACCGCGTTCACGTCGCTCACGTCCACATTTCCGTCACCGTTCACGTCGGCCATGGGATAGTTGGTGGCACTTTCCTTGCCCACAAGGATATTCACGAGGATATTCATGTCGGTAACGTCTACAAGACCGTCGCCGTTAACGTCGCCCGTTGTGGTATCGATTGTCTCGAGTAAATAGAACGAACTGCGAGCACCGGGGGCATACAACCATATCTTGCCGCGTGGAATGGTGGCGGTGTATGTCAGTGTGAAGAAGTTGTCCTCATAGTCGTTATATACAAATACACCGGCTGCCGGTTCAACGGTGTTGTTCTCTCCGGCCTTGAGCAGCGATTCCACTGCAGCGGGTTTGGTCTTGGTTGCGGTGATAAGGTGGATTTCTCCGGCTGTGAGACCCGATACGAGTACACCTGTGCCGGCTGGTGTCTTGTTCACGCGTTGCAGTGTCACTGCCATGGCGTTCTCGTTGATACCTGTCGCGATATAAGCCTTTACGGGAGGAACTGTTGTGTTCCAGTCAATGTCGATGTTTGCCGAGAAAGGCTCAAAATTGCGGTTCCCGGTTTTTATGACGAAGGTGCCCAGTTGTGTTCCCGGGTCCACGCCACCCGAAGGGGTTCCCCAAGACTTGACCGCAGTAGTGAGGTCGAAAAGTAGGGCAGGGCGCACATAGCATCGGAAAGTATTGCTGTTACAGCCGAACATATGCTTGCCTGTGGTGCTGAGGCTTGTGTTGTCGCCCTTGATTATTATCTTGGTGAGGCTGTTGATAGAGAAGAATGCCGAGTCACCTATATTCTTGATACTTTCGGGTATCTCCACCTGGGTGAGTTTGGTATTGCAGAATGCCTTCTTGCCAATTCGTGTAATGCTTTCGGGGAGAGTTACGCTCTTGAGTGCGCTGCCTGCAAAGGCTTCTTCGCCCACACTTGTCATCATTGTTGCCTTGGAGAAATCCACGCCCAATATGTTGGCATTGTTATAAAACGCTTGTGTGCTTATCGATGTCACCCAGTACTTAAGGTTTTCGTGATAGTAGTAGCCGTCATTTGTAAAGACAATGGACGCGTTAGTCACATTGGCCGCATCCGGGTTGAAACCGGTCACGGTGACTTTACCGTAGATGTTTTTGTCGGCATACTGGGTTACGCAGCAACGCACACCGTCGGTGAACGAGAAATCATAGGCATGGCTGTTACGTTTTATCACAGCGAATTTTTTAAATGCTTCGACTGCCTTGTAGTCTTCCAGACTTTGTCCTGCTGTGGGAGGGGCAGTGAGTTCCATGCCGGTGTTGCTGGGGAAGGCGTCGGTTGCAATGCTTTTGTTTCGGGGATTAGACCACGTGCAATACACCTTGCTCAGGCTGCTGCAACCCGAGAATGCTCCGCTCTGAATTTCGTTCACCGAGCCGGGGATGCGTACCTCCTGCAGCGATGTGCAATTCTTGAATGCCTCGCTGCCTATGGTGAGCATGTTGTACTTGATTCTCACGCTTTTAATGTTGGTCTTGCCCTTAAAGGCACCGTCCAGTATCCTGTTGACTATATAGTGCTCACCATCACGCAAAACCAATGAGGGAATAACAAGGCTCAGGTTTGATGCGGAAGAACCTTCAGAACTGAGACCTAAGACCATTACTGTTCCATAACTATCTTCGTCCTCGCTTGCGATAACCCTGTAACTAAGGTTGCCGCTTGTGAAATCGAGTGCCCACATTGCTTGTACGGCTACAAGCGTCATGACAATTAGTGATAATGCTTTTTTCATCTTGTTTCGCTATAAAAAGTGTGACGGCAAGACTGCATCGTTGCAGTTATGCACCGGGTAGCATGGACGTAACCATGCCATTTCACAAAATTACAACAATAATCACTTGTAGTGGCACGGCGGCTTGTTAATTGATGTTAACGCAAGTGTTGCCTGGCGATATTATGTGCTTGAACTCCAATAATCTTACGTTTGCTCTGGTGTGGTTGCTAACCTCGGGATAGGGCATAAGTAAAGCGGGGTTGCCCGTGTGGACAACCCCGCTTGCTCTATACTGTGTAATCGGTAGATTAGTCTACGTTGAGGTTTACACGCTTGATGTCGGTAGCAACAAGACCCTTGCTTGCCTTCTCGAGGTACTGAGCAACAGTTTCCTTGCTCTCGCTTGCCTCGTAGATCTGCTCCATGAGAACGTTCTCAGAGAAGAACTTGTTGAGACGACCCTGTGCGATGTTCTGGATCATCTGCTCGGGCATGTTAGCCTCCTTAGCAGCAGCAGTCTCGGCCATGATCTTCTTAGCCTCTTCTACCTGCTCCTCGGTCATGTAACCCTTCATAACAGCCTCTTTCTGGTGCTCTTCGGTAGCGCAGTAGTAAGCGTTGAAACCAGCCTTCTTCAGGGCGTTCTCAACAGCCTTCTTAACCTGCTCAGCCTTAGTCTTCTCAACAGCTACGCGGAGCTCCTCGTCGATAGTCTCCTGAGCGATCTGGTCGCGGGTAGCCTTGAGGGGCTTCATTGATGCAACCTGCATTGCGATAGCCTTAGCAACCTCGGTTTCAACACCTTCCTGGTTGAAAGCTACAGCAGCCGAAAGCATACCGTTGAAGTGGTTGTAAACAACAGTTGAGGGAGCGCTCAGGCACTCATAAGCGCCGAGTTCCATCTTCTCACCTGTGATACCGCTGAGTGCAGTGATAGCCTCGGGAACAACCTTACCGTCTACGGTCAGGGCGTTAACCTCGTCAACATTCTGAGCCTTTGCAGCCAGAGCAGCCTCGAGGATAGCCTTTGCCAGAGCAACGAACTTCTCGTTCTTAGCAACGAAGTCGGTTTCGCACTTGAGGGCAACGATTGCGGCGAAGTCGCCAACGCTCTTACCTACGGCGATACCCTGAGCAGCGTCACGGTCTTCACGCTTTGCAGCGATTGCCTGACCA
>DCGA01000055.1:0-266 GCA_002314465.1 bacterium UBA1790
ACCAACCTGCTCGTGGGTAATGCCGTGGCGACGACCGACGTGTACGGCGTGAACGTGGGCTATCTGTTCAGTGGAGCAGACAAGAACTTCTGGAGGCCCTCAAGCACTTATAACCAGAGAGTAGGTTACGCCTACCTCAAGCTCTCAAGCGCCCAGGCAGGCAGTACATCAACCATCAATGTAGACCTGTTCTACAGCGGCCTCAAGGGCGACGTCGACGGCAATGGCGTGGTTGACATCACCGATGCCAACATCCTCATCAACAT
>DCGA01000055.1:299-9716 GCA_002314465.1 bacterium UBA1790
GCAAGCAATTATGGCGGCCGTGCCGATGTAACCGGCGAGGGCGACATCGACGTGAGCGACATCAACGCCGTGCTAAACATTATCTTGGGTAAATAAAGGGTTAAAGGGTTAAAGGGTTAAAGGGTTAAAAGGTTAATCGACACCTCGATTTATCGAAAATTCGAAAAATCGACTCATCGCCCCACCATAAAAAAATAACAACTAATAATATACAATTATGAAAAAACTTAGATTACTGTTTCTATCACTCATGGTGTCCATGGCGATTTCGACCGTCATGGCCGCTGAGACCTTTGAACTTGATGACATTAAATATGAAGTCACCAAGGCAGCAACAAGTACCGCATCCGGCGAATGCGTGGTTGTCGGCTTAAGCTCTGCTGGCAGCAGCAAGACATCTGTTGCGCTCAATCTTTTGCCGCGTATCACTTATAATAGTAAATACTATTACGTGGAAAAAGTCGCCAACAATGCCTTTAAAAATAGCAGCATCATCACTGGAGTTCGCTTTGGCTATGGTTTTACCGAGATAGGACTTTATGCTTTCTATGGTTGCAGTAACATCACCTATGTGCGCCTCCCGAGTTCGATGAAATCAATTGGAGGGTATGCGTTTTGGGGATGTTCTAAACTGACATCTATCTATACCGCCAAACCCACGGCTGTGAATGCGATGACTAACGCATTCCCCACAAGCAAGACCAACCCAAGCCTGACTGTGTATACTCCTAAGACCGACCCTAACTCTATCACCAACTACAACCCACGCTCATGGAACGCTGCTTGGCTCGACATCACAAATTACCAGAAATCATCTTTAGCATACGACTTCGCGGGTACCGACGGCTCATACATGTGTGTAACCAAGGCTCCCGCAGCGACCGAAAAAGGCGAATTGACAATCGTAGGTTTCAACCCGTCGGGAAAAAATGTAACCGACGGAGCCTACACGCCCTTCGACACTTATACAATATATGGTTACAGCTATAAAGTCGTGGCTATAGCCGATAGTGCCTATCTCGGAATCTCTACAATGAAGTCGATAAATCTTGAGGGCAGTTCCAACCTCAGGCGTATCGGCGTCAGCGCATTCCAAGATGTAACTTCACTCACAGGAACCGTTAAGACAAGCGCCGACACAATCAACATGCGAGCTTTCTCGGGATGTACCGGCATCACTTCCATGCTGCTCATGGAAGGTGTAAAACAACTCAAAACCAGCCCCTTCCGTGGCTGTACATCATTGCCGTCACTGGTTATTCCCGCATCTGTAACATCTATTACAGCAAGTGATTTTGTCGACGGATGCACGTCTATGGCCTACATTAACGTCAACGCCAGCAACTCATACTATGCTTCATATAATGGCATTTTATACAACAAAGACAAGACAACCTTGCTTAGATGCCCCCAGGGCTACACTAAAGACCAACTTGGTACATCCAATTTCCCAAGCACAATCAAGGAGATTAGAGATTATGCATTTTATAAGTGC
This sequence comes from bacterium UBA1790, assembly GCA_002314465.1. GTDB lineage: Bacteria > Bacteroidota > Bacteroidia > Bacteroidales > Muribaculaceae > Sodaliphilus. The sequence continues at coordinate 1,795 of DCGA01000055.1, forward strand.
AGCAATCTTGTTAACGTGTGGATTCCGTTTGGTGTAAAAAGCGTGGGGTACGGAACGTTCTGGGCTTGCGACAAGATGGAATACTGCCGCATTCCCAGTTCGGTAACAACGATGGGGGCCAATGTATTTGCCGAGTGCTCAAGTCTTTACATGCTTGACAACAACATGACCTCGGTTCGTGATTTTAGTGCCGAAACCAGGGACCAGTTTGCCGGAACAAAAAGGAGCTCGGGTACCCTTTTTGTCCCCTATGAACTGATCGACTCGTATAAGGCTGCAACCTATTGGAAGGACTGGAAAAGCATCATATCGGGTAGCAGTGACATTGATGCAACTTGTGTTACCAAGACAGACGGCACTTCTTCTTCCGCCAATTTCTCGGTTACAAGCACTAAACCCGAGACCATCAATGGTGTGAGCTACGATGGACGCTGTGCATTGGTTCATTGTAGCACCATTACAACCGCCAGCACTATCAATATACCCGAATACGTTTCATTTTACGGCAAAAAATATGCAGTTACCAGGGTAGGATCTGAGATTTTCCGCTCGCAGTGTACCGCCGATTTTACCGTTAAACTGGGAGTAAACGTCGACACTGTGGCCACTAAGGCTTTTAAAGACCAGATCAAACTCACAACACTCAACCTTAATCCCAACCTCAAGGCTATCGAGCCCGATGCATTTAATAATTGCCGCATCAGCAACGATATCATCCTGCCCTACGGCCTTACCTACCTGGGATACAATGTCTTCTCCTATAACACTTTCAAGCGACTTCTTGTCCCGTCAACAGCTATGACACTCAACTCCTATGCTTTTGAAAATCTTGGAAAACTCGAAGAGTTTATACTTAACAACTCGTATGGTCACAAATACACCAACTGGGTGCTCACAGACATTCCTACATCGTGCAAATTATATGTACCCACAGGTGTCGTGCTGCAGTACAAACAGAACGAGAAACTGGGCAAACTGAAGGTTAACGCCGGTGCCTACGACTTCTGCTACCAGAACAACCACGATGGCACTCGCTATTTCATGACCGTGACAAGCAACACTCCGGTCACTGTTGATGGCATAACCTACGCAGGTAAGGCGAAGTACGTATACCACCCCATGATTGAGTCAAGAATTGCCAGCGCAGCCACAAAAGCATACCAAGCCTCTATGGGCGAAACCGACAGAGCAAACGGAGCAAACAGGACATACCTGATGGTCGAAATGGGCGACAGCCTGCTCTATGGCGCAAGCAGCTGTACCAGTGCCTTGGTTCCTAAATACCTTGAACGTGTGGGTAAATATGCTTTCTGTAAATCATCTATCACAGATATGATCATTCCCAGCACTTGTTCTTACATCGGCAAGGAGGCATGGGTCAACTGCTCTAAACTCAAGGAACTCACCCTCTTAACACCAAGCGGCTCTCGCTCATGGAGTGGACAGTTCTTCGGGGGAAATGCAGGAGACTTCATATGCTATGTGAACTGGTCAAGTCTCACCAGCTACATGAACAGCGCTGCCTCTTGGACCAAACTCACCGGCGATACCCGTGAGATGAAGGACTGCTTTAACGGCTTTTTCCAGGAGAACAATGACTATGGTTGCACAAGTTTCTCGGTTAACCACCCCGTTGACTGGAGAGACATGCCTATTAAGGTCTACACGGTTTCAAGTTATGACGCCAGCGCCAAGTTGGCAAAGACAACGCAGCAGAACTACACTCCTGCCAACACCGGCCTCATCCTCACAGGCTACGAGAACGGAACCATCTATAAGCTTAAACGACCCTCTTTCACCCCAGGACGTAGCACCAACCTGCTCGTGGGTGATGCCGATGCCAATGTCAATGTTTACAATGAGACTGTAGGCTATTTGTTCTCGAGAACAGACAAGGTATTCTGGAAGCCTACAAGCGACTACACTCTGGCAATGGGCTACGCCTACCTCAAACTCACAAGCGCTCAGGCGGGCAGCACTACGACCATCAATGTAGACCTGTTCAACACCGGCCTCAAGGGCGACGTCGACGGCAATGGCGTGGTTGATATCACCGATGCCAATATCCTCATCAACATTGTCCTCGGAAAGGACCAGGCAAGCAATTATGGCGGCCGTGCCGATGTTACAGGTGAAGGCGACATCGACGTGAGCGACATCAACGCAGTGCTCAACATCATCCTCGGCAAGTAATAGGTTAAAACCTTGAGTCTTCGATTTATCGAAAAATCGACTCATCGCCCCCCCCTACCACATATACTATAGGCTCTATAGCGGCTCACCACCCTATAGAGCCTATAGTTCCTCTATATCCTATGTGGCTTATCACCCACCCTGCATCGTTCTTCGTGGCAGGCAAGTCGTTGCCTGCATCACCTTTCATGTTCCCGGCAATGGGCCATTGTGGGCAACGGTTCTTCCGTTGCCATCCCCCCCCTGTAGGGACGACGCCCCCGCGCCGTCCGCCACAACAAAAAAGGGCTGCACTCCTGCAGCCCTTCATTCTATCTGGAAATCTCTCAGAATAATCTCCACTTTGAATAGTTGGGATGAGCCTGCACGGCAGCAGGAACATCCTGAGAGACCTTGGTATTCTTAAGGCCGAAGATGCTCAGTTTCTCACACTTGGCAATCTCCTCGGGAATCTTGCCACCCAGTTCAGGGTTGTCGTAAAGCCACAACGTGAACAACTTGGTGCAGTTGCCCAGCGATGCAGGGATAGTGCCCGAGAGCTTGTTGTTGAGAAGCATAACAGTCTGCAGTTTAGTGCAGTTGCCTATCTCCTTGGGGATGCTTCCGGTGAGGTTATTGTCATAGATGCTGAATGATGTAAGTTTGCCACTCTTGAAGAATTCAGCGGGAATCTTACCCTCTATGCCGCAATCGCACACGGTGATGCTCTCGAGCGAGGTCATGGCAGCAACCTTCTTGGCGGGGATGGTGCTGGGCTGGGCCGACACTGCGCGCAAGAATATAACCCTAAGGGAAGGCATACCCCATATCTCAACGGGGAAGGGCACATCGGGGGCTTTGATGCCTCCGGCAAAACCTGTGTTGTAGTCAATCTGGAGATGCTCGAGCTTAGACAACCGCGCAAAAGCGGCGGGAACGCGGCCCTCGGGTGCCGAACTGCTGGTCCACGAGAATCTCTTGAGATTCACGAGGGCATCTACCTTCTCGGGCAACGCACCCTTGAAGTTGTCCACCTCAAGGTTCTCGAGCGATGTAAGTGTACACAGCACGTCGAAGGGGCCCTGAACGCGCGAGAGGTACAGGCTTTTGAGATTGGGCAAGTCCATCTTGGCGGGCAATGTGATGTGTTCGCCGCCGTAAAGGCCTATGTGAAGCTTTGTAAGCTTGCTCATCGACCACACGCAAGCCGGAACAGAAGCGGCATTGCTCTCGTTGCCGACGGTGTAAGCAAGGCTGCGAAGTTCGGTGAGTTGGGCAATATCGGAGGGCATGTTGCCCTTTGCCTTTCGGCCCACGTTGATGTTCAGTTCCACCACGCGCTCGTTTCCGGCGGCATCGGTCTCGACCTTAACGCCTTTCCATTCCTTGAGAGGCGCATCGGTGTTCCATTTATTATATCTGTCACCCCACTCGGCACCGTTAAGCGCCTTGTAGATGGTTACAAGCACATCGCGATCGGCAGCACGCATAGCCGGGCAACCCAGCATGAGCATTGCGGCGATTAGCAATAATGTTTTCTTCATTTGTAAATGTTTAGTATAGAAGCGGGACACACCCGTGGAGGTACATCCCGCTTTCTTATGGATTTATGATTCCTTTTTCAGCAGTTGGTTATTAGTCAAGACGCCACTTGCTGTAGTTGGGGTGTGACTGTAAAGAAGCAGCCGAAAGACCTGTGTTCTTAATGCTGAAGAGGCTCAGCTTCTCACACTTAACAAGCGATGCGGGGAGAGCACCAGCCAGCTCGGCATTGTCGTTGAGCGAGAGGGTGAACAGCTTGGTGCAGTTGCCCAGGCTTGCGGGAACCTCGCCCGAAAGCTTGTTGTAGCTTAAATTAACTGTAGAAAGCTCAGGGCAGTTGCCAATGGCAGCGGGAATAGCACCGGTGAGGTTGCAACGATAGATGCTGAAGCTATACAGCTTGGGGCTTGAGAACATCTCAGCGGGGATAGTACCTTCAATAGCACAGTCGATTATTGTAACGTTCTTGAGGTCCTTCATAGCGGCAATCTTCTCAGCGGGAAGAGTGCTGGGCTGGTTAGCCACGCAGCGCAGGAAGACGTACTGGAGTGTGGGGATGTCCCAAACCTCTACGGGGAAGGGAGCATCGGCAGCCTTGATACCACCAGCGATACCTGTGCTATAGTCAATCTGGATGTGCTCGAGCTTAGCAAGCTTGTTAATTGAAGCGGGAACGCGGCCTTCGGGGGCTTCGCCAGTTTCCCACCACAGTTTCTTGAGCTCGGTAAGGTTACCTACGTTCTCAGGAATAGCGCCCTTGAAGTTGTAAAGGCTGAGTTCCTTGAGGGTTGTGAGGTTACACAACACGTCGAAGGGACCTTCAACACCCGAGAGTTCAAGATTCTCGATTGCGGGCATATTCATCTCGGCGGGCAGTTTGTAACGGCCTTCGCCATGCATGCTGATGGTAAGTCTTTCCACCTTGGGCAGGCTGAATACCTCGGCAGGAACTGCATTAGAAATATCCTTCTTGCCATGAGTTCTAAAGGTGAGATTCTTGAGCTCGGTAAGGTTACCGATCTCAGCGGGGATATTACCCATGAGAGAGTCGTCGCGGAGCTTGAGCGAAACAACGCGCTCTACGCCATTGGCATCGGTTTCGGCTTCTACGCCATCCCACTCGCTGAGGGGTTTTTCGCTGCACCAGCCTGCGGTATCTTTTACCCAGTTAGCGCCATTCATCTGCTCATAAATAAGAGCCAATACTTCGCGGTCGGTGAGATCTTTCTTTGCACCGTCGCCCGAACATGATACTGCGCCAAGCATCATAAGTGCTGCGCCGATTATCAATAAAGATTTTTTCATACGGTAATTTAATTAATTTATTAGTGGTAAATGTTTTGTAGCAAAAACTATGCCAGCACCAGGGCTTGCCCCCGATGCTGGCTGTATGGTTTATTTTTATTTCTTGTTATATGCTTCAAGGGCCTTCTCAAGCACGATTAGTGCACGCTTCAGGTCGTCAATCTTGAGCACATAGGCCATGCGCACCTCGTTCTTGCCTGCACCCTTGGTAGCATAGAAGCCGGTAGCGGGAGCCATCATCACGGTCTCGCCCTCGTAGCTGAACTCCTCAAGGCACCACTGGCAGAACTTGTCGCTGTCGTCGACGGGAAGCGAAACCACGGTGTAGAACGCGCCCATGGGCATAGGTGAATACACGCCGGGTATCTTGTTGAGTCCCTCAACGAGGCAGTTGCGGCGAGCGATGTACTCGTCATATACAGCCTTGTGGTACTCCTGGGGTGTGTCGATTGAAGCCTCGGCAACTACCTGACCTACCAACGGGGGACTGAGGCGGGCCTGGGCAAACTTGAGCACTGCGGCACGAACCTCGGCGTTGCGGGTGATGAGGGCACCGATGCGGATACCGCACTCGCTGTAGCGCTTCGATACCGAGTCAATCATTACCACGTGGTCCTCAATGCCCTCGAGGTGCATTGCGCTCACGTAGGGAGCGTCACTGTATACATACTCGCGGTATACCTCGTCGGCAAACAGATAGAGGTCATATTTCTTAACGAGGTCGCGCAACTGCTCCAGTTCCTCACGGGTATAGAGTGTACCGGTGGGGTTGTTGGGGTTGCATATCATGATTGCGCGGGTCTTCTCGTTGATGAGTTTCTCAAATTCCTCTACAGCGGGAAGCGCGAAGCCGTCCTCGATGTGAGTGGTGATGGTGCGAACCTTAGCGCCGGTCTCGCAGGCAAAGCCCATGTAGTTGGCATAAGCGGGTTCGGGAATGATTACCTCGTCACCGGGATTGAGGCATGCCATGAAGGCAAACTGCACAGCCTCGCTACCACCGCAGGTAACGATGATGTCGTCGGGAGTAAGATTGATGTTGTACTTAGCATAGTAGCCCACCATCTTCTCGCGGTAAGACTGGTAGCCCTGTGAAGGTGAGTACTCGAGGACCTTGCGGTCTACGTGCATGAGGGCGTCAAGTCCTTCTTGGGGTGTGGGAAGATCGGGCTGGCCGATATTGAGGTGGTAGACTTTTACACCGCGCGCCTTGGCTGCGACAGCAAAGGGGGCTAATTTGCGGATGGGTGATGCGGGCATGTCAATGCCACGCTGAGCAATCTTAGGCATAAATCTTTAGTTTTATCAGTTTAAGTTTTTTCTCGAGTGCTAAATTACAAAAAAAAGCCGTACACACCACAAAACAACCTTGAAAAAGTTGAGCAAAAGAGATATTAATTGTAATTTTGCCCTTGGTTATGCGTAGAGTGATTCAATTTCTCAAAGACTGGACTCTGCCCTGTGCCATCTGCACGGGTACTGTACTGTATCTCACCTTTGCCTACATCCCGGCATTGGACGGTGCCGCGCGCTTTTTCAACCCGATATTCGACACCATCTTCCCGTTCTTCATGGCGATGATTCTGTTCACCACGTTCTGCCGTGTGGAGTTCCATAAGATGCGTCCTACGGCGTGGCACTGGCTCATCACCGTGTTCCAGGTGCTCATCGTGGCGGCAATATCGGCGGTAATCCTCTCGCTGGGGCTCAAGGGCAACGACCTTATCCTTGCCGAGAGCATACTCACCTGTGTCATCGCGCCCGGTGCAGCCGCAGCGCCGGTGGTTACGGCAAAGCTTGGCGGCGACCTTGAGTCAATGACCACCTACACCTTCGTGTCCAACTTCATCACGGCGCTCATGGTACCGCTGGTGTTCCCCCTCATCGACAAGGGCGTGGACATTCCCTTTATGCAGGCGTTCCTCATGATACTCAACAAGGTGTGCCTCGTGCTCATCGTTCCCATGATAGCCGCCTACATCGTCAAGCGCTGGATGCACACTTTGCACTCACGCATCATCTCCATCGAAGACCTCTCGTTCTACATGTGGGGCATCTCGCTTAGCATCGTCACAGGCTCTACAGTGAAGTACATCCTTCATGCCGGCACCACAGTGTCGTTTGTCCTCGTCATTGCAGTCATCTCGCTCATACTGTGCCTCGTGCAGTTTGCCATAGGCCGCTGGGTAGGACACTTCTCCGACTTCACTGTCGAGAGCGGCCAGGGACTCGGACAGAAGAACACAGCCTTCGCCGTATGGATTGCCTACACCTACCTCACCCCACTATGTGCCGTAGGCCCCGGCTGCTACATCCTGTGGCAGAACGCCATCAACAGCCTCGAGATATGGCACCACCGCAAAAAGACCCAAACCCCATCACCCACACCTTAACCAAAAAACCTCTCGCAGAACCCGCAGAACCCGCAGATAGTTTTGTCCACGAATTATCACGAATTATAAGCATCAAGTGGAGGGAAGATAGAGAACACGAGTTCATATCCCCATCGCAAAGCTTAATATTAATTATTTTAATTCGTTTCAGTTTTAATCCCCCATCGCGAAGCTTAATTTCTTATAATTTATCTCAATTTCTTTCAGTTTTTGTTCTTAAAACACCCTCAACAGCCTTTATGTCCTTTTGTCTAAAAATCCCCATCGCGAAGCATAAATAACAATCTGTGAGATCCGAGAGATCTGTGTGAGGCCAAAAACCACCCTCGCGAAGCACAAAAACCATCTGCGGATTCTGCGAGTTCTGCGAGAGGCCGAAATCCCCATCGCAAAGCACAAAAAACTTATGTTGCTTAAAGCACCCTCAACAGCCCTTTTGTTCTTCTGTCTAAAAAACCAGGCTTGCATGTCACCCGCGATAAGCTTTATAGTCTTTTTGTTCTTTTAGTC
>DCGA01000054.1:0-152 GCA_002314465.1 bacterium UBA1790
TTTTAACCCATTAACCCATTAACCCATTAACCCTTTATTTCTTGTCGGGATTGGCGTTCTTGAAGATGCGGTTCCAGCGTATGCCCAGTCCGGGTTTATCCTTGTCGAAGGAGATGAGCACAATCATGGGAGTACCCACGATGTGGTCCTCG
>DCGA01000054.1:190-8337 GCA_002314465.1 bacterium UBA1790
AGCGCGAGTCGAGCGAGTTGTCGCGGTTGTCGCCCATCATCCAGTAGTAGTCCATCTTGAAGGTATAGGTAGTGGCGGGCTTGTCGTTGATGTAGATGACACCGCCCTTGACCTCGAGTTTGTTGCCCTCGTAGTTCTTGATGCAACGCTCATACACGGGCAGATTGTGCAGCGTGAGATGGAGAGTAGCGCCTTTCTTGGGGATCCACAGCGGTCCGTAGTTGTTGTGTGTCCATCCGTAGTCGTGTCCCACGGGGTGGGTGAGGATGTTGTCGTTGCTGCCCACGAGCATCTCGTCGGTAACGCGTTCAACAGCGGTTACCCAGGGGTAAGACTTGAGTTTCTTAACCATCTCGTAGGTGAGGGGCATCTCGTAGAACTGTCCGTTAAAACCGCGGTCGTCGACGCTCACGCCCAGTTCCTCGTAAACCTGCTCGGTGATAATGGTGCCGTCGGTTGTGACGATGTAGCGGAACTGCACGTTCTCGGGTTCGTCGAGTTGCTTGCCGTTGATATACACGAGTCCGTCCTTCATCGAGAAGGTCTCGCCGGGCAGACCCAGGCAGCGCTTCACATAGTTGTCGCGGCGGTCGACGGGTCGATAGATGACCTCGCCGAAGACGTCCTTGTTGTTCCACACGGCGTCGCGCCCTTTCTCAAAGACGAGGGTGTAATAGTCGGGGTTGGGGCAGTTGAGAGCCACGGTGTCGCCGGCGGGGAAGTTGAAGACCACGATGTCGCCGCGCTCCACGCTACGCATGCCTTTGAGGCGGTGGTAGTCGAGCTGCGGATTGTCAAGGTAAGACTTGCAGTTGAAGAAAGGCAACATGTTCTGTGCCAGGGGGAAGTGGATGGGAGTCTGCGGCACGCGGGGGCCATAGACCATCTTGTTTACCCACAGGAAGTCGCCGGTGAGCAGTGATTTCTCGAGCGAAGAAGAGGGAATCTGGTAGTTCTGTCCCACGAAGAGGAACAGGAAATAAACCAGTACCAGCGCATAAACGATGGCGTCAATCCATCCCATGACGGTGCGCAGGGGTTTGTTCTTGATAGCCTTCCAGCGGGTGTAGGGGATGAACTGTGTGAGGTAGATGTCGGCGAGCAGCGGCAGTGCCAGCAGCAGCCACCAGTTGCCCACCCAGGCAACCCATGCTACATAGATTGCGGCTACAATGCCGAATCGTGCCCAACGTGTCGCCTTGACGCGACCGAGTCGCTCCTTGAGATTACCGGTTTGGGGATTGTACTCTATCTCGTTTTCTTTGCTTTTGTTGCTCATATCTGTGGTGTTTACTTGTGTTGTGAAACGCGTGTCGCGGGCGATACGCGCATAATAATGTGCGAAGTTACTCATTTTTCACGATATAGCGTCCATTGCGTTCTTAAAAAATCACAATTCGCTTTTTAAAGGGACGGGGTTTGGGTACTGAAACGAATTAAAATAATTAATATTAAAGCTTTGCGAGTGGGTAAAAACTGAAAGAAATTACGATAAATTATTAGAAATTAGGCTTCGCGCGGGGGATGTTTTTTAGACTAAAAAGACAAAAGGGCTATAAAGCTTCGCGATAGCGTTATTTAGACAGACCCGAGCGAAGCGAGCTGGATGGAGCGAGCAGCGGTGAGTGGGCGTAGCCCGTGCCGCGAATGTCGAGCCTCCATCAACAACAAAAGGGCTGTTGAGGGTGATTTAAGAACATAAAAGATTTAACTACGGATTTATCTGATTTCTCTGGATTTTTTTTGTTCTTATGTCTTATATCTGTCCACGAATTAGCACGAATTTACACTAATTTATTAACTACGGATTTAGCTGATTATTTGGAGGTAATGCTTTTGCCCTTTCAGGGCGTGGGGTTGTGTGGTGCTGTTTACCCAGGGCGTTGCCCTGGGCTGGTAGCGGCATTGCCCTTTCAGGGCGCTGTTACTTCTGTTTCAGACTAAAAGAACAAAAAGACGATAAACAATTTGTTTAATCTGCTAAATCTGTGGTTAATTTAAAAAAAGGATGTAAGGGCTGGGTGGTGGTACAAAAATCCCTCGGCTGTGGGGCCGAGGGATGGGGTATGCTTATTCCCTTGCGGGGGTATGTGCTTTTGTCCTTTACTTCTCGCGGAAGAAGAGGTTGATGGGTGTGCCGGTGAGGTTCCAGCGCTCGCGAATCTGGTTCTCGAGGTAGCGCTTGTAGGCGTCGCGTACCCACTGGGGAAGGTTGCAGAAGAAGATGAAGGTGGGCACCTTGGCTCCCTTGAGCATGGTGACGTACTTGATCTTGACATACTTGCCCTTGACTGCGGGTGGCGGGAAGGCTGCGATAATCTCCTGCATCACGTTGTTGAGTTGTGATGTGGGGATGGTGCGCTGGCGGTTCTCGTTGACCTCGACAGCTGTTTCGAGCACCTTGTGGATGCGCTGCTTGGTGAGTGCCGAGCCGTAGATGATGGGGAAGTCGGTAAAGGGTGCGAAGCGCTCGCGGATGGTGTCCTCGAAGTGCTTGATTGCCTCCTGCGACTTGTTCTCTACGAGGTCCCACTTGTTGACGAGCACGACGAGTCCCTTGCGGTTTTTCTCAATGATAGAGAAGATGTTAACGTCTTGTGACTCAATGCCTCGCGTGGCGTCGATGAGCAGGATGCACACGTCGCAATACTCGATAGAACGGATGCTGCGGAGCACCGAGTAGTACTCGATGTCTTCGTTAACCTTGTTCTTCTTGCGGATACCCGCTGTGTCGACCAGATAGAAGTCGAAACCGAACTTGTTGTAGCGTGTGTGTATGCTGTCGCGTGTGGTACCTGCAATGTCGGTAACGATGTTGCGGTGCTCGTCCATGAGAGAGTTGACGAGCGAAGACTTGCCTGCGTTGGGTCGTCCAACGATTGCAAAGCGGGGCAGGTCGTCGGTGGGCTCGTCGAGGTCTTTCTCGGGCATGCGCTTTACTACCTCGTCGAGGAGGTCACCTGTGCCGGTGCCTGTCATCGCCGAGATAGAGAAGGGGTCGCCGAGGCCAAGCGAGTAGAACTCGGCGAGGGCATAGATGCTCTCGTTGTTGTCGTCCTTGTTGGCAACCACGATGGTGGGCTTGTTGCTGCGTCGCAGAATTGAAGCCACGTGGTCGTCGAGGTCGGTAACGCCGTTCTTGATGTCGACCATGAAAAGAATCACGTCGGCCTCGTCGATGGCGAGGTGTACCTGCTTGTTGATTTCGCCTTCAAAAATATCCTCACTGTTGACAACCCATCCGCCTGTGTCTACGACACTCATTTCGAGTCCGTTCCACTCCATCTTGCCATACTGGCGGTCGCGTGTGGTGCCGCTTGTGTCGTTAACGATTGCGGCGCGAGTCTGTGTGAGTCGGTTGAAAAGAGTTGACTTGCCCACATTGGGTCGTCCAACTATTGCTACTAATCGTCCCATGTTATGTTGTATTCTTGTTTTTCTTAGTTTATAATCACTCGATATAGCCAAACTGCTTGAGTTTGTTCTCCTGGTTGCGCCAGTCTTTCTCGACCTTGACATAGAGCTGGAGGAAGACACGCTTGTCGAAGAACTTCTCGATGTCCTTGCGAGCCTCGATGCCTATGTGCTTGAGTTTCTTGCCCTGGTGGCCGATGATAATGCCCTTCTGGCTATCGCGCTCTACATAGATGACAGCCATGATGTGGATGTCGTTGTCCTTCTCGTCGAAGAGTTCTACGATCACCTGTGTTGCATAAGGCACTTCCTTGTCGTAGCTCAGCAGGATTTTCTCGCGGATAATCTCGGTAACGAAGAAGCGCGAACTGCGGTCGGTGAGGGCGTCCTTACCGAAGTAGGGCGGGCTCACGGGGAGCAATTCGACGATGCGCGCCATGAGGTTGTCGACGTTGAAGTTCTCGGTAGCGCTGGTGGGGAACACCTCGGCCTGAGGCAGCAACTGCTTCCACTGATCGATAACGCGCAGCAGGTCGTCGTTGCCCTTGAGCAGGTCAATCTTGTTGATGACGAGCAGGATGGGAATTTTCTCCTTGGCGACCTTGTCGAGGAACTCCTGGTTCTTAGTGGGTGACTCAATCACATCGGTGACATAGAGGAGGATGTCGGCATCTACAAGTGCGCTCTTAGAGAACTCAAGCATGCTCTCCTGCAGCTTGAACTTAGGCTTGAGGACGCCGGGAGTGTCGCTGAAGACGATCTGGTAGTCATCGCCGTTGACGATACCCATGATGCGGTGGCGTGTGGTCTGTGCCTTGCTTGTAATGATAGACAATCGCTCACCCACGAGCCTGTTGCTCAAGGTAGACTTGCCCACATTGGGGTTGCCCACGATGTTGACAAATCCCGCACGATGCTGCGGAGTCACGTTGTTTTCGCTCATTATTGTAGTCGGGTTAATAACAGAACTTATTGAAATATACATTGAAAAATGCACCGCCACCCTTGTTAGAGTCGTGATGCATTTTCAGTTATCATTTATCATACTCTAAGTTACGGTCTTATATATTGTGCCTGGCAAAAAGCGGCAGCCAAACGAGGCCACTGCTTAATGCGCAGGAGCATTATATAGCCCAAACCAGGTATGATGCGCCCCAAGTGAAGCCTGCGCCAAAGGCAGTGAGGACGATTTTGTCGCCCTTCTTGAGCTTGCCCTTGAACTCGTCGAGGCAGATGGGAATGCTGGCAGCGCTGGTGTTGCCTGTGTGCTCGATGTTGACGAGAACCTTCTCGGGGTCGATTTGGAGGCGACCGCCTACGGCCTCGATGATGCGCATGTTGGCCTGATGAGCCACAAACCAGTCGATGTTGTCGCAAGTAAGGTTGTTGCGTTCCATTACATCAACAGTAGAAGTGTACATGTCCATCACAGCATTCTTATACACAGCGCGACCTTCCTGATAGAGATAATGCTCGCGAGCCTGTACGGTCTCGACAGTAGCGGGCTTGGCGCTACCGCCAGCCTTGTATACCAGGTTTTCAAGTCCGCTTCCATCAACGTGGAACACACCGTCGATGAAACCGAGGGTGTTGTCCTCGCTGGGCTCGATGAGCACTGCGCCCGAACCGTCTCCGAAGAGGGGGCATGTAGCGCGGTCTTGATAGTCAACCATGCTCGACATCTTCTCGGCGCAAACCACGATGACCTTCTTGTAAAGGCCAGCCTTGATGTAGGCGTTGGCAGCCTGACAAGCTACGATGAAGCCAGCGCAAGCAGCCTGGATGTCATAGGCGTAGCACTTCTTCTCGAGTCCGCAACCATGAGCGATAACCGAAGCTGTGCTGGGGAAGCGGTAGTCGGGGTTAGAAGTTGCGCAGATGAGCAGGTCCACGTCGTCGGGGTTAGTCCCAGTCTCGGCGAGGAGTTTGCTCACCGCCTGAATACCCAGGTAAGATGAGCCAGCGTCTTTCTTGAGAATGCGGCGCTCCTTAATGCCCACGCGGGTGGTGATCCACTCGTCGTTAGTGTCGACCATCTGCGCAAGTTCCTCGTTGTTGAGGATATAGTCGGGCACGTAAGATGCGATGCCGGTAATAATTGCGTTAAGCATATGTAATCTTAATTTAGTCTATTAAAAACATATCCTAAATAAGGTGTTATGCAGCCATAGCAGATTATTTAGGATACACCAACTTTTAGTGAAAGTTTATCGTCGTTCTGTAACAAAGGTTGCGACTGTATTAAACAGCAGCCTCCTCGCCCATAACCTGCTTGCCACGATAGTAGCCGCACTCGGGACATACAGTGTGATAAACATGCCAAGCTCCGCAGTTAGAGCATTGAGCGATAGTGGGTGCTACAGCCACGTCATGAGTTCTTCTCTTGGCTGTACGAGTCTTTGATTGTCTACGTTTAGGATGTGCCATTTTGTTTTTATTTTTTTGTTTTAATTATTTTCCTTTAATTTCTTGAGCGCTGCCCAACGCGGGTCAACGCATTCCTCATCGCCTGCGTCCTCGTCTTCGGGTTCGACATCGGGCAGTTCGTCGTTCAGGCCCTCAGCTGCATGGTCAGTGAGTAACGCCGTCATCTGCTCGTTGCACTCCCCGTCGTTGTGAACGTGGGTCATGGGGATGGTTAATAGCACGGTGTCGCGCACTAAAGGTGCCACATCGAGCTCTCGCCAGCTCTCGGGAATCAACAACAATTCGTCGCGACTGTCGTCATATTCGTTTCCGTCGAGCTTAACGCCAATCTCATAGACGGTATCTACATCATGCTCCAGATCGTCAAGGCATCTGTCACAGCCGATAACCAGGGTGCCTGTGCATTCAATCGAGAGCTGGAAGTAGTCATCGCTCTTTCGCGAAACTGTAATTACAGCAGTCACATCACTGCGACGCACTTCGGTTTGCTCTATATCGTTGAAGAAACCGGCATCCAGACTGTACTTAAGTGTCTCAGTTCCAAACGCCATGCTCCCCAATTTCAACTTGAATGAAGCCACTTTTTTCCTGAAATTTGCGTTAAATCGGTGCAAAGTTATAAACATTCTCGCTAATAATCAACGATTTTCGCATCATTTTTCAAAAAAAGCCCAATTTTTCACTCTTTTTTTTAAAATTTTGGTGCTTAAGTATTGGGGATTGGCGTTTATTTTGTAACTTTGCACCGCTTTTAAAGACTCGGGGTGTAGCACAGTTGGTTAGCGCGCCACGTTCGGGACGTGGAGGTCGGAAGTTCGAGTCCTCTCACCCCGACTCTTACAACACAGGTTCATTGCAACAGCAGTGAGCCTTTTTTGTTTTCGTGCCCATTGCGGTGTAGTTATTCCCCGTTAAGATGTACTTTTAGGGAATTAATGGCTAAACCGCGGCAAAAATTCTTCGTTATTCGTCAAAAAGTTGTAACTTTGCAAGTTGGAAACATTATTAATAATAACATATATGAAAAAGTATTTATTGACAGTGCTGGTAATGGCTGCCCTGGTGGCATGCAACGAGAAGCCCCAGAAGGTGGTTGACGGCACTATCGAGGATAGCGCAGTAGAGAACGTAACAGTCCAGGACTCGGCGGTTGTTGAGGACGTTGATGCCAATGATATCAACGCGGCAAAG
The DNA here is from genome assembly GCA_002314465.1 of bacterium UBA1790. Classification (GTDB taxonomy): domain Bacteria; phylum Bacteroidota; class Bacteroidia; order Bacteroidales; family Muribaculaceae; genus Sodaliphilus. The sequence continues at coordinate 7,223 of DCGA01000054.1, forward strand.
AATGCTGAAGAAGCGATGAAGAGCATGAAAGAGGCAGCCGAGAAGTGTTCGTATGTCCCCACCGGTGACATCGAAAAGGACGCAGAGGCTCTCGTTGAGAAGCAGCTTGCGCTTGCCCTGAAGGATGCCAACGGCGATGATGCCGCTGCCGAGAAGCAGGAAGTATCGGGCATGCTCATCAAGTTGGGCGACTTCTACAGCAAACTGGGTAAGCAGGACGAGTTTCAGAAGGTGCTGGGCGAGAAGATGCGCGTGGGCATCAAGAAACTCAAGATGGAACAGTTAGGCTCATAACACATCCCAAAACATCACGAATTATAATTACATTACAACATACAAAGAATGAATATTTTAGAACTTAGCGAACAAGAGATAGTACGCCGCAATAGTCTTAACCAGTTGCGCGAACTTGGCATTAATCCCGATCCCGCCGATGAGTATATCGTTGACGCTTACAGCGACGACATCCGCGCCCGCTTCAGCGACGACGAGAGCGAGCCCCGCCCCGTGAGCATTGCCGGCCGCATTATGAGCCGCCGCATCATGGGTAAGGCGTCGTTCATCGAGTTGCAGGACTCACACGGCCGCATCCAGGTATACATCAGCCGTGACGACCTGTGTCCCGACGAGAACAAGGACCTGTATAACGTGGTGTTCAAGAAACTGCTCGACATGGGCGACTTCGTGGGCATCAAGGGATTCGTGTTCCGCACCCAGACCGGCGAAATCAGCGTCCACGCACAGCAGCTCACCCTGCTGAGCAAGTCGCTCAAGCCCCTCCCCGTGGTAAAGGTTAAGGACGGCGTTACCTATGACGCATTTGATGACCCCGAGTTGCGTTACCGTCAGCGTTACGTTGACCTTATCGTAACCGCAGGTGTAAAAGATACATTCCTCAAGCGTGCCACAGTGCTTCGCACGCTGCGCAGCGTTCTCGACGAGGCTGGTTATACCGAGGTAGAGACACCCACCCTGCAGGCAATCGCCGGTGGTGCAAGTGCCCGCCCCTTCATGACCCATTTCAACGCGCTCAACATAGGCATGTACATGCGTATCGCTACCGAGCTCTACCTCAAGCGCCTCATCGTGGGTGGTTTTGAGGGTGTATATGAGAT
>DCGA01000155.1:0-197 GCA_002314465.1 bacterium UBA1790
GTAATGCAGGTCAGTGCAACTACTCGGCTTCTAAGGCTGGTATGATCGGTCTGGCTAAGTCAATTGCACAGGAAATGGGTCCCCGTGGTATCCGTGCCAACGCGGTTGCTCCCGGTTTCATCGAGACTGCAATGACTGCCCAGCTTCCCGAAGAGGTTCGCACCGACTGGATGAAGAAGATACCCCTGCGCCGTGGT
>DCGA01000155.1:212-8592 GCA_002314465.1 bacterium UBA1790
TGGCCAGGTAGAGGACATCGCCAACGTATGTACATTCCTCGCTTCAGACATGTCGAGCTATGTTACCGGCCAGGTTATCCAAATCGACGGCGGTATGAACATGTAATCAATGGTTACACCATAGAATAGCGCAGGTTGCCGGCTGGCAGCCTGCGTTTTTTTTAAACGTAAACTATTTTTAAACCATATTTCTTGATTATTACTATAATTATATGTATATTTGCGATTAAATACGATTAACAACCTAAACTAAATAATATTAACCCAATTAAAAACTAACTGTATGAAAAAATCATTACTTTTAGCTGGTCTTTGCGCCATTGCCCTTAGTGCAAGCGCTCAGAACCCCTTCGCCTATGGCATCAAGACTACGGGCGTACAAGACGGTGTAGCAACAGGCGAAACTGTTGTTCTCAAGTACACGCTCAACGCAGCTGCAGAGTCAGGCAAGATTGACATTTATGACCTCGGTAAAGAGAATCCTATTCCCGTTAAGACTATCGAACTTACTGCAGAGCAGCTCACAAAGGCTGATCACGAAGTAGAAGTAGCCGTTGGCGACCTTCCCAGTAACACAGATTTGGCTTACACCGTTACAACAACCGGTGCTAAGATTACTGCTGCCAAGGAAATCTTCTCAGACCTTGCAGGTGGTGGCGCTCACCAGTACTGGAGCCCCTACGGCGTAGCATGTGACAACGACCCCGACAGTAAGCACTTTGGCCGCGTCCTCATCACTGAATCACAGGGCAATATGGGCGCTGCTTATTTCACAAAGGCATCAGGCGTAGGTCCCGGTCTTTATGAGTATGACCCCCAGGGCAATCCAGTTCAGAACGCAAGCGTAGCTGCAGCGCAGTATGGCTACCACCCCTTCCAGTGGGTAGGTGACAAGTACACAAGCACAAGCAGTGCACAGACTACACGCTTCAACGCCAAGAAAGTGCGCATCGCAAAAGACGGCCGTATCTTCCTGGGCGTTCTCAACTGTATCAATAACCCCATTTACACCGTTAACCCCGATAACCTGGGTGAATGGACTCCCCTCTTCAAGGGTACAATCGACGCCAACGAAAGCGGTTATGTAAACGACGGCGACGGTAACATGGTTGCTGCTCCCTCTGCAGCATTCGACATCATTGGCGAAGGTTCAGACCTTAAGCTTGTAAACCTTGGTAGTAAGTTCGGCCAGAGCTACAGCTATGGCAACTATACTTGCTATGAGTATCCCATCGGTGAGGCAACAGAGTGGGCAACCAAGCCCGGCGACCTCGATGAGGTATTCCCCTTCAGCATGCAGTATACAATCTCTGCTCAGAGCGTTTCGCTTGCCTATGACAAGGATGGTGGCATCTGGTACGCACAGTATCGTGGCGCTCCTACAGAGGCTCAGCCCGCTATCAAGCACGCAACATTCAACGCTGAAGACGGCGAATGGGTAGAAGACTACAGCAACATTACTACAGTAGTTCGCGGTGGTGGTATCGCTTTCAACAAGGACTACACTCTGCTTGCAATTCCTAAGGCAAACAACACTCTCGGTGTTTACACTGTAGAAACTACCGCAAATGGTCCCGTTCTTACCGAGAAGTACTCTGTAACAACAACTACCATCCGTGGTTTCAACGACATCTGCTTCGACTATGCAGATAACATCTATAGCTGTGACAACGGTAAGGAAGTTATGCAGCAGATTCAGCTTCCCGTTGAGGATCCCACAACACTTGTTCCCTGTCCCACAAGCGAAATTTTCAAGACTGGTACTGTAACTGCAGTTAAGGACCTCAATGTAACAAAGGTAGAGGCTCGCAAGTACATGCAGAACGGTCAGCTCGTAATCGAGAAGGACGGCGTTAAGTACAACGCAGCAGGTCAGGTTATCAAGTAATCATTGGCTTAATTTACTCGCAAGGGTATAAACGATAAAACCACGGCTCCCGATGGGAGTCGTGGTTTGTTTCTTTTACTTGATGGCGGATAATCCAGTCACTCCAGATAATCCAGTAACAAGCGGTGTTATTTAATAGCCAAGGGGAGCAGGCAGGAGTTTATTCGTCGCCGTCGGCAATCTCGGTCTCACACATCTCGGCATACTCGGCCCACTCGGCATCTTCCTCGGCATAGAACAACAGGGGAAGTACAGGCATCTGCGCCAATGCCTCGTTGAGCTTGCGCTGGAAAATGTGAAGACTGCGAGTGTAGAATACCCAGTTGCGCTCGCCAGCACCGGTATAAATGCCGGTATTAACAGCGACAGGGTCTTTACCAAACGCTGCCTCAAAAGCATCGTTGGCCTCCTCCATTAGTTTGGAATCGGAGAAACTGGGCATACCGTTGGCATCGGGCTCATAGGTCCATGTAACCTCGATGCGAGTGTTGTACACACCGGTTTCCTTAACCGCCTGCATATCGCGGCGTCCGGTAACCATGATAATCTGGCCATTCTCGGCCTCGGCGGGGGCAGTCCACCACTCGTTGGAAATCTTGAGTTTTGCCATTATCCTTCGATGAATGAATCCTTAAATCCTAAGAAATAGAGCACACCATCGAGGCCGATGGTAGAGATGCTCTGCTGTGCAGTAGCCTTAACCTTGGGCTTGGCGTGGAATGCGATGCCAAGGCCGGCGGTAAGAAGCATGGGAAGATCATTAGCACCGTCGCCCACGGCGATTGTCTGTGCAATGTTAACGTTCTCAACCTGAGCAAGCAGTCGCAGCAGTTCGGCCTTGCGCTTGCCGTCGACGATATCGCCTACATAGCGGCCGGTGAGTTTGCCGTCCTCAACCTCGAGTTCGTTGGCATAAACATAATCGATGCCATAGAGCGACTTCAGGTAGTTGCCGAAGTAAGTGAATCCACCCGAGAGAACCGCAATCTTGTAACCAGTGCGCTTGAGCACGGTCATGAGGCGGTCAACGCCCTCGGTGATGGGCAGCGACTCGGCAATCTCCTTCATAACGCTTGCATCAAGTCCCTTGAGCAGAGCCACACGCTGTGTAAAACTCTCCTTGAAGTCAATCTCGCCACGCATAGCGCTCTCGGTGATGGCGCGCACCTTGTCGCCCACCCCGGCACGCTCGGCAAGCTGGTCGATGCACTCGGTCTCAATGAGTGTTGAGTCCATATCGAAGCATATGAGGCGACGGCAACGGCGGTAGATGTTATCTTCCTGCATTGAGATGTCAAAGCCGAGTTCGTTGCTAAGTTTCATGAGAGAACTCTGCATAGACTCCTTGTCGGAGGGAGTACCGCGAACAGAGAATTCAATGCACGACTTGCGCGACTCGGTCTCGCCCTCGGTCAAGGGGATGCGGCCTGTAAGGCGCTTGATGGCATCGATGTTGAGTCCCTGCTCGGCGATGATACCAGCAACAGCCGAAATCTGCTTGGCGGTAGTTTCACGGCCAAGTATTGTGATGATGTAACGGTTCTTGCCCTGGCGGCTCACCCAGTCCATATAGTCGGGCTCAGAAATGGGAGTATATCTAATCTCTACGCCCATCTCGGTAGCCTTGAAGAAAAGTTCCTTCATGATTTCACCGCTGCTCTCGCTTGTGGTCTTGAAAAGAATACCCAGAGACAGGGTGTGGTGGATATCGGCCTGACCGATGTCGAGCACCTGTGCACCGTGGCGTCCCAGGATACCGGTAAGCGCCGAGGTAACACCGGGCTTGTCATGTCCCGATATATTTATCAATATAAGTTCTGATTGCATAGTCTAAATTTTTGCGCAAAGTTACAACAATTCCACCAATTCACCAAATGCGCCCGCGCGAGGGCACACGATAAAAACATCCCACGGCACTGCGACGCGACCGTGGGATGATGTGATATTGATTGAGGAGATTATTCCTCGGCTTTTTTCTTCTTACGGAAGTCGGCTGCATACATAGCGTCGATGAGCGGAGCATAACGCTTGTTGATTACAGCACGGCGAATCTTGAGCGTGTTGGTCAACTCGCCTGTAGCCATCGAGAACTCGCGGGGCAGGATAACGAACTTCTTGATTTGCTCGTAAGATGCCATGTCCTTCTGATAATCGTTGATGCGGTCCTCAATCATCTTGTGGAGCACGGGGTTGTTAACCAGTTCGTTGATATCCTTGTACTCAATCTTGTTCTTAACGGCGAAAATCTTGATTTCCTCCATGTTGGGAACGATGAGAGCCGACACATACTTGCGGCCGTCGCCTATGATTACCACCTGGTCGATGTACTTGTCCTGGCCGAGGATAGTCTCGAGCATCTGGGGAGCAATGTACTTACCGTTGCTGGTCTTGAAGAGGTCCTTGATGCGGTCGGTGAGAGAAATCTGTCCCTTCTCGTTGATTTCGCCGCAGTCGCCGGTGTGGAACCATCCGTCGGGCTCAAGAACGCGAGCGGTTTCCTCAGGCTTGTTGTAGTAACCCTGCATAACCATATTGCTGCGCACGAGAATCTCGTTGTCGTCGCCTATCTTTACTTCCCAACCGGGAATAGAAGTACCTACTGTTCCAAGCGACCATCCACAGTCCTCATAGCAACTAACGGTTGCAGTAGTCTCACTGAGGCCGTAGCCGATAACAATGTTCACTCCAATGGAGTGGAGGAACTCGGTGATGCGGTCACTGAGCATTGCACCTGCAGTGGGGAACAAACGACCGTTCTCGATACCGATGGCCTGACGCACCTTCTTGAACACCTTTTCGTCGAAGAACTGATACTGCTTCTCGACGAGCACAGGAACCTTGAGGCCGTTGCGCACATACTTCATGTTGCGAGTCTTGCCCACGCTGAGAGCGCGCTTGATGAGCAACTTGAGCACGGGAGCAGCCTGGCTGAAGTTATCGTTGACAGCGGCATAAACCTTTTCCCAGAAACGGGGAACACTACACATGCAAGTGGGCTTGACTTCCTTGACAGCCTTCTGTATTTCCTTGGGGTTTAGGTTGATTGCAACACGCACACCATTGGTGAGGCAGTACATGGTCCAACCAAGTTCAAAGATGTGGCTGAAGGGAAGGAAGCTGAGCGAAAGGTCGGTATCGGCATTCACATAGATGCGCTGGCCGTGAGCCCACATGCAACTATTGAAGTTGAAGTGATTAAGCATCACACCCTTGGGCTCGCCTGTAGTACCCGATGTGTAAATGAGGTACATGAGGTCGTTTTCCTCACCTGCCTCCATGCGGGCATTGAGTGCATCAAGTTGCTCCTGTGTTGCATCGTCACCACTTGCAAGGAATTGCTCCCAAGTGATGGTATTGTTGTCGTCGGAAGCGATTTCAACCTTAGAATCGATGGCTACGACCTGCTTGAGCGTAGGGCAAACGCCTACCAGGCTGCGGGCAATCTCGTAATGTCCCTGGTCGCCCGAGAAGATGATGCTGGCACCCGAGTCATTGATGATGTGTGCCACCTCGTCTTTACTGCTTGTAGCATAGATGGGCACCGGAACCGCGCGATTGCGGAACGATGCAAAGTGCGAAATGAGGATTTCGGGGCAGTTCTGCGAGAACACGCTGAAACGGCCATGCTCCTCAAGTCCTAATTTATAAAAAGCCACGGCAGCTCTCTCTACATTCTTCTTCAGAGCATTCCACGACATTGATGTCCACTCAAGGGTATTGTAGTCACGGAAGCGGAGCGCTTCACGATCGCCATATTTCCTGGCGTTGTCTGTAATTATCTGTACAAATCTGTTCATATTGTCATAATCTGGTGTTACAAAAGTAATAAAACTTGTGCAAATAATAAAGAAAACAACCGGGCAATGCCGCCAAAGCGCTCACTATTAACAACAATTCCACTAAAAACGAATACTTTTACACATTTTAATACTAACTTGGCAGCAAAGGCGGCTTACTGCCCCATACATTCCATTAAGAACAAGAAAAGCGCCATCTTGACGAAATTTCAAACCATTTATAATGCACAAATTAAAAATTTGGACTAACTTTGCAAAGACTATTTGCCACGATACAACTATTTGTTGACAGATGTGTGGAATTAACGCGATAATATTCAACATTAAACCAATATTTACAATGAGAAAGATTTTTACATCATTCCTGTTCTTCATGCTGGCAGTCTTGGGCTTCCAAGCATCGGGAACAGCTAAGGTTTACACACTTGTAACCGACATCACTGACCTCGCCGTTGGTGATAAATTTGTTATTACCAATCGCGCCCATACCGTTGCCATGGGCGAACAGACAAACAACAATCGTGCTCCCCGTGAGTGGAATGTAAGTTTCAGTGCCGACTTTAACACAGTTACCATCGACAACGATACCGTTGAGGTTATCACTCTTGCCACTGGCACCAAGACAAATACTTACGCATTCCAAGTTGCCGATGGTTACCTTTATGCGGCATCATCAAGCGCCAACAACCTGAGAACCCAGTCGACCATCGACGACAACGCAAGTGCCACTATCTCGTTCAGCGAGGGCCAGGCAGCAATCGTGTTCCAGGGCGAGAACACACGCAACCAGCTCAAGTACAACTACTCGAGCAGCGTGTTCAGCTGTTACTCGACAGGCCAGCAGCTCGTGCGCATCTACAAGCTCACCGGAGAGGGTACAATCCCCACCCTCGAGTCACTTGCCATAGGCGGTACTCTCACCAAGACCGTGTATGACCTGGGCAATAACTTCAGCCGCACCGGTCTTACCGCTACAGCAGCCTACAGCAACGGCGAGAGCAAGGACGTTACAGCCCTTGCAACATGGACAGCGACTCCATCGCAGTTTGACACCGACGGCCAAATCACCGTTACAGTTAAGGCTGAGTACAGCGGCAAGAGCGATGAAAAGCAGTTCACTGTTACAGTTAATCCCGCTCCCAAAATCGACTCACTCTACATCGAGGGCACACTTGCCAAGACTACTTACTACGTAGGCAGCGAATTCAACCCCGCAGGCCTCAAGGTAAAGGCTCGTTACACCGACGGAACCACCAAGGAAGTCACAAGCAAGGCTACATGGACATTCACACCCGCTACATTCACCGCTACAGGAACAGTAACCGTAAAGGTAGTGGCAACTGTTGAAGAACAGACCGCAGAAAGTGAATATGAGGTCACAGTAACCGATGCCCCCGAGGTCAAGGACAAGACTTTCAAGAAGATTAGCGACGCAAAAGACCTTGAGAGCGGTGCCGAATATGTAATCCTCACAGCCGACGGCAACCACGCTGCATCGGTTATCAAAAACAAGAAAATCTCAACCGTTGCTCCCCACGACAGCACCTACGCTCTCGTTGGCGAGGTTGTAGAAGTTCCCGCAGGTTCTGTTGTGGAGGTTTACACACTCAAGCTCAATGACAAGAACAACTGGACAATCGCCGACAGCAATGGTTCGGTTGCATCTAACGGAAGCAGCAGCACCAACATCACCAACGCCGAGGGAGAATTCACCATCTCGTTCACTGACGGTAACGCAGTTATTGCAGGCACAACCGCAGGCTCTCGCATATGGCTCTATCTCGCTTCAACATCGGTTATCGGCAGCTATGCAAGTAGTAACGCTACTGTTGCCGGTTACCAACGCATCGCACTCTACAAGGAAGTGAAGGCTCCCTCTTACAAGAAGGGCGATGTAAACGGTGACGGCGCTGTAGATGTTGTCGACATCAACTGCCTCGTTGACATCATCATGGGCAACACCGATGCATCGGTATACGAGGGTCGCGCTTATGTAAACGATGACGACGCCGTAGACGTTGTTGATATCAACGAGATTATCTCAATCATCCTGGGCGAATAAGCAAGGACTATCATAACCGACACAAGGGTGGACATGCCGCAAGGGCACGTCCACCCTACTTTGTTTCACACGGCAACATCATTGCATCAACCAGTACAATAATCGCCCTGCAATTTCCCGTTAAATGGTTGAGCGATGGGAACATTTCATTTTTTGCGCCTTGAATTTCTATATTAGGGAAAAAAGTAGTAATTTTGTTCGTTAAAACTAAAATTGATGATTACACAAGACCAATTAAAGGAACTACAAAACCGCAAAGATGCACTCAAGATGTATCTTGATGTTGATAATAAGAAGATTCAGGTTGAAGAGGAAGAACTGCGCACACACGTGCCCGACTTCTGGCTTGACCAGAAGGCTGCCGAGGCTCAGATGAAGAAAATCAAGCAGTTGAAATTCTGGATTGAAGGCTGCGCCGAGGTTGAGCGCGCCGTCGACGAGGTTGCCACAGGCTTTGACTTCGTAAAGGAAGGACTCGTAGAAGAAGACGAAGTGGATGCACTCTACGCCACCGCAATGGACATGGTAGAGAAACTCGAGCTCCGCAACATGCTTCGCCAGGAAGAAGACAAGATGGACGCCATCCTCAAGATCAACTCGGGCGCCGGCGGCACCGAGAGCCAGGACTGGGCG
>DCGA01000151.1:0-2019 GCA_002314465.1 bacterium UBA1790
CTGTGGCTCGTAGGCGAGGCACGCAAGCATATCATTGCCGGCGATTTCAAGGCTTGGAAAGAAGAAATGGTTGTAAACGTACAGCGCCGACTGTAGTAGAATGAGCGAAGAGAACCAGCATATTGACGAACAGATTCTCCAGCAAGAGAACGCGGAACTGACTCAGCAGCAAGAATGCGCAGCCGAGGAAACCGTTGTTGCCCTTGAGGGAGAAAGCAGTAAGGATAAAGAACCTGCCAAGGAGGAGAAGAAGAAATGGACGGTTAAGCGATTTGACCGTTACATTATCAAGAACTTCCTCGGCACGTTTGCGTTCTCTATCTTGTTGCTGTGCTGTATTGTAATCATGTTTGACGTCAACGAGAAACTCGATGCTGTGCTCACTGCGCCGTTAAGCGCCACTGTGTTCCAGTATTTCATGAACTTCTTGCCGTTCATCGTCAGCCAGTTCTCTCCGTTGTTCACTTTCATCTCGGTAATCTTCTTTACATCCCGACTTGCCGACCGCAGTGAGATTATTGCGATTCTATCGAGCGGCATCAGTTTCAAGCGTCTGCTTGTGCCTTACATGGTAGCCGCAACCCTTATTGCCGTTTGTTCATATTTCCTCTCGGCTTACATCATCCCGCCGGCCAATATGAAGCGTATCGAGTACACCAACCGATGGGTTAAAAACAAGGAAGTTGTCTATGGCGATAACATCCAGTTGCAGGTTAATCCCGGTGTGATGGCCTACATGCAGCGCTATGACAACACCACTCGCAGTGGTTACCACTTCTCGCTTGAGGAGTTCGACGGCAAGACACTCAAGTCGCGTCTCACTGCCGAGAACATTCGTTACGACTCTGCAGGCTTGTGGACTTGTACTGCATGGAAACTGCAGGAATTCAGAGGCTCGAGTGAGAAACTTACACAAGGAGGCACACTCGACACATTACTTAATATAGAGCCTCGCGATTTCCTTATCTCGAAGAATGATGAACAGATGATGACGTCGCCCGAACTCAAGCAGTACATCGAGAAGCAGAAATCGCGTGGTGTTGCCAATATCATGAACTTTGAGATTGAGTATGAGCGTCGCTATGCAATGACTGCCGCTGCGTTTATCCTCACAATCATTGGTCTGTCGCTCTCTTCGCGCAAGGTGAGGGGAGGCATGGGACTCAACATCGGTATAGGTCTGTTGCTTAGTTTCACTTACATCTTGTTCATGACTGTGACAAGCACGTTTGCCGTTGGCGGATACACGAGTGCCCGTGTGGCGATGTGGATTCCTAATATGATATACTCAATCATTGCAATATTCCTCTACCGTCGCGCTTCGCGATGACAGTGACCGACATAAAAGAAACAAAAGAAGCATCCCGAAAGGCCGGGATGCTTCTTCTTTTTGTGTTGAAACTTGCTTATCAGCGAGCAGCGTAGGTCTGCTGCTGTGCTGCCTGCTCGTAAGCCCAAACGCCCTGGGCGCTCAGTTCTACATTGCGGTACGAACCGTCGCGGGTAATCATGTTGATGTGGTTGTCGTCAACATAGGTGAAAAGGGGATGCTCTTCTCCGTTTGCCTCGACTGACCATGAGTTGTTTGCCTGGTCAAAGTTGAACTTAACCACGCTGTTATCTTTCAGGTTAGTGATTGTGTAGCCGTGCTTGTCGCTTGCAACGAGGTAACGTGCGTCCTTGCCGTCGATAACCTTGCTCTGGGCCATTACGGGATTCTCGCCCGACCAGAATTCAATTGAGTTGATAACCAGCAGGTCGGCAATGCCGGCAAGCTCATAAACGGGAAGAATCCACAATGCGAAGAACACGAGTTCGTTTACAAACTTGTTACCCATCTGGCGGTTCCAGCTGAGTACCTTGTTGGTAAGTGCAAAGCTACCCAGACACGATGAAAGTGTGAGTGATGCTGTCAGAGATAAAACGACAGCGACTGTCAAATACTTTTTTCTCATAACTTAATATTTTTATAAATTGTTGTATTAACTTTTTGTGGCTCGGTTATTTCGTTGTGTGTCA
>DCGA01000151.1:2082-3642 GCA_002314465.1 bacterium UBA1790
TCGCGTCCCCGGCAATATCCATACTTGCACACGGGGTCGTTGTAGTACTGCGGGTTGGACTTCCATAGCAGCATTTCCTCTACGTTGCCATACCACACGTGGGGGTCGCGGCCATACTTTTGTGCAAGTGCGATGGCATCGAGCACATGGCCTGCACCGGCGTTGTAAGATGCGAGGACAAACTTGAGTCGCTCATTGCTATCGTGGACGCGTCCCTGGAAAGTCTTGTTGAGTTCGCGCAATATCTGTGCTCCCAACCGCACGTTTACTTCGGGATCGTAGAGCATCTCAGGATTCACGCCATGTCCGCGTGCTGTTCCGGGCATTACCTGCATCAGTCCGCGTGCGCCTGCCCATGAGCGAGCGTTGGGATTATAGTTGCTCTCTACACGTGCAACTGCCGATAGGAGTCGCCAGTCCCAAGTGCTCGAGCCTCCATAACGCTGGAACAACTGGTCGTATGACGAAGGTGATACCGGGCCAGAAGAACGAACGGGACCGCTGTAGTGAGGCGACCATCGGGCGCCCGACGGGCGTCGCGAACCGATTTGCGGCAGTTCGTTGGACAAATCGGGTTCGTTCTCGTTAACGCGGCTTTTCTTCATGTAGCGTTCAAGCGCAGCCTTGGAGTATGTGCGTCCGTTAGATGAGTTGCACCAGGCGTCTATACTGTCGGCAAGCCATTTGTTGGTGAGTGATACTGCCCACGACGAGGTCTGTGCAGTTCCCATTGTGAGCGATACGTCTATGCTGTCGTAGTAGGCGGCATTGAACTGCGCAATGTCGCTGTCGACGATGGTATACGGTATCTTGCCTTGTGACACCATGTCAAGAAGGTCATCGGTCGAAACCGAGTCTTCGGGAAGGGCATGCACGTTTACAGTACCGCCCAGTTGGCTGTTGACGTGGGTCATAACTTGTTCCAGGCTTGTATGTGCCTCAACATAGACATCACTGCCCGAGAGTTGGGCAATGTCGGTGACTTTGTTGCTACCGCTGTGTTGCACCAGCACGGGACGTGTTTCGTTAATCGAGCCGCAGTTGATTACCTTCTGGCGGTAGTTCCCGCTGTTGGGCACCTGTGCAGCTATAACGTCGACTTCGCCGGCCGACAGCATGCCTATGAGTGAATTAAGATTGGGGGCAACCCTGAATTCCACATCTATGCCTTTCTCCTTGGCAAGGTCACATATGCGGTCATAGTCGTACCCCATGGTGTCACCGCGCACTATGAAGAACGTGGTGGGGCTGTACACTGTTCCCACAACGAGTCGCTGGGGCCACGATTGCGATTGTGTGCCCGTAGTGCATGCTGTCCATCCAAGCATAATGGCAAGGACGAGAGCAATGGCTAATATGCTCCTCGGTGTGAGTTTCATGAGTGTTGTGGTTAATACTCGAATGTGCCGGCCTCGCTGATGATGGTAAGTCGGTTGGCAGGAGCATCCTCTACACGGCCTATTACCTGTGCGTCGATGTTGAAGCTCTTTGCCACATCTATTACCGCCTGTGCATCCTCGGGGCTAACGTATATTTCCATGCGGTGTCCCATGTTGAACA
>DCGA01000151.1:3677-4065 GCA_002314465.1 bacterium UBA1790
TCCTTCCAGTCGGTACCGCTCTGTTCCTTGATGGTGCGGAACAGCGGAGGAATGGGGAACATGTTGTCCTTGATGACGTGCTTGTTGTTGACGAAGTGCATCACCTTGGTCTGTGCACCGCCTGTGCAGTGTACCATACCGTGAACGGAGGGACGCATCTTGTCGAGTAACGCGCGTATTACGGGAGCGTAAGTGCGGGTGGGAGAGAGCACGAGTTGGCCAGCATTCACGTCAACGCCTTCGACGGCATCGGTGAGTTTAAGGCCGCCCGAGTAAACGAGTTCGTCGGGTACTGCCTGGTCATAGCTCATGGGGTATTTCTCGGCGAGATACTTGGCAAACACGTCGTGGCGTGCCGAGGTGAGTCCGTTGCTGCCCATGCCGCCGT
>DCGA01000145.1 GCA_002314465.1 bacterium UBA1790
GTGTTCTTACCTTGCTGTTGACGCGATGTGTCGCGCTTTCAGCGCTTTATTTTAGGAAGTTCTTACCTTGCTGTTGACGTGTTGTGTCTCGCTTCCAGCGCTTTTGCTTTTGGGGAGTTCTTACTTTGCTGTTGACGCGTTGTGCCACGCTTTCAGCGCTTTTGCTATGCTCCCCGGTTGCTATTACCGCGCTTCCAGCGCTTTTGCTATGGGGTCCCTGTTGCTACTGTCTCGCTTCCAGCGCTCATGTTGATGGGAATCATATGTACTCCTCGTTATTGCGGATGTGTTGTATCGCACTTTTTGTTCATGTATGGTATACCCCTGCGTTATTATTGCGACAAAACGCATATTCAGGGCGTCTCTATATGCGTTATTGATGGTGTGTGAGCACTGGAAGTGCGATACAACGCGTTAGCGTTATTAACCTCGGTCGTAGTGAGCGATAGCGAACGAAGGCCGAGGGGATAGGTCATAAAAAGAAAAAGCGGACTGAAAGCCCGCGACTTAATCCTTAAGGAAGAACTCCTCATTGATATTTATCCCCGCCGATTCAATTAACTTGTGATACTCGTGTCTAAAGGCAATGCTTTCGTGGTGAGTTTTCTGTCCTTTGATATATTCAATCACATTGGGTACGGCTTCGTACGACAATGAAAGTGCCGCATAACCAGTACTCCAACCCCTAAAGTGCGGAAACTCTTCACTGTTGCTGAATCTCTTTGACGAAGACACTTTAACCGCTTCTACATATTGTGCAATACTTAGAGAGGAGGGTAAGCCTACACAAATATGGATGTGATCGGGCATACCGCCAATACGATACACATGGCACCCTAAGTTGGTGCTTGTGGAGTATATGTAATGGTATAGTATCCGCTCGTTATCAAAATTGATGTTGCACTGGCTGTCCTTGGTGCGAAATACAACGTGAAATAGTGACTGGGTGTATGACATGCTTATTGTGGGTTAAGTCGCGGACTTTCAGCCCGCATTGTTTTGTTGGTTTGTTGTCCCCCCGGCCTGCGCAAGTTGCGCTTGCTTTGGCCGGGGTTAATAACGCTGACGCGATGTGTCGCGCTTCCAGCGCTATGTGGGGCGGGGACTTCCTGCTATTGCCGCGCTTTCAGCGTTCGGTCGCACGTTTGGTCTTACATCTCGTCGATTTTCTTCTTGGCCCACTCTTTGGCTGCCTTTACCGCTTCGCGCTTGGCGCGGGCTGCGATACTGTCGAGGAGTTCCTGGGCAGGGTTGCTTTTTTCTTCCTCGGTGTTTTCTTCTACTTGGGGTTGTTCGGGGTCGGGCGCAGGTTCGGGTTGGACTTCTTCCACGGGAGGTGTGACTTCTTCGGTGGGAGTTTCGGGCTCTTTTATGCCCACGGCGCTCTTGATTGCCTGGTTGATATCACCCTTGTTAAAGGTGAACACATGGCCCAGGACACCCAGTGACACTTTCTTGCTTTCGGTGCCATAGTTGAATGTACCCACCGAGCACACGAAGTAGTTGTCGTAACTGAACATTTGCTCGATCACGAGATCGGCTCCTGAATCACCGACCCACTTGGCCACTTCGCCCAGGACGGTTCCGCCTATGCGGGTGTCGTCGACGGTCGCGCCCATCCACTCGCGGGTCACGTCCTTGATGGTATTGAGATGGTCCTCACGCGAGGGTACGGTTATCACAAGTACTGCCAGCATGATGATGACAACGAGTGAACTCCACAGGCAACCATGGCTGCCGCTTTTCTTCTTCTCGGGTTCGACAGGGGGTACATAGGTACGCTCATCGGGCACGTAGGGTCGGGGACGCTCGGGTGCCGGAGCGGGAGTGTGCACTGGCGGAACACTATTTACCGGGTTGGCTTGTGCCGCAGCAAGGCGCTTGTATTCAAGTTGTTGCAATAACGTGGTGAGAGCGGGGACGTCACCGGCTTGCATCCAGTCGTCCATGCCTTGTGCCCACACCTCGGTGTCGGGTGTGATGTCAAGTGTTGCGAGTTGGTCAATGCTGAAAGGACCTTTTTGCTCGTCGTTGATGATGACAAAGAATTCCATGATAAAAAACTATAGTTGGTTAAATTTAAAACATTGAACTGACGCGCTTCACGGCTGCCACAAAGGCATCTATCTCCTCATGCGTGTTGTAGAAGGAGAACGATGCGCGCACCATGCCCGTCACGCCATATCGTGCCATTAGAGGCTGTGCGCAGTGGTGTCCTGTGCGCACGGCAAAGCCCAGTTTGTCGAGCAGTAGCCCCATGTCGTAGCTGTTGATGTCGTTGACAAGGAAAGAGATAACAGCGCCCTTGTTCTGAGCCGTACCATAGATGTGCATGCCCGGCACTTCGAGCATACGCTCGGTGGCGTAGGCGAGCAATTCGTGTTCGCGCTCGGCGATGGCGTCCATCCCCAATTCGTTGAGGTAGTCGAGTGCGGTACCCAGTGCGGCGATGCCTACATAGTCGGGCGTGCCGGCCTCAAACTTGAACGGAAGGGCGGCAAACGTGGTGTGCTCAAAGGTAACGGTAGAAATCATCTCGCCGCCACCCTGATAGGGCATCATGCGTTCGAGCAGTTCTTTCTTGCCATATAGTGCACCCACGCCGGTGGGGCCATACATCTTGTGGGCCGAGAGCGCATAAAAATCGCAGTCAAGGTCTTGCACATCTACCGCCATGTGGGGAGCAGCCTGCGCGCCGTCCACGAGCACGGGGACACCGTGACGGTGTGCGGTGGCAATCATCTCCTTCACGGGGTTGATGGTGCCCAGCACATTGCTCATGTGGCTTATGGCCACAAGGCGTGTGTTGTCACTGAAGAGCTCCTCATAGGCATCAAGATCGAGTGTACCGTCGTCGAGGACGGGCACTACGCGCAGGGTGATGCGCTTGCGCTGTCCCAGCAGTTGCCAGGGCACGATGTTGCTGTGGTGCTCCATTTGGGTGACGATGATCTCGTCGCCGTTGCACATGGTCTCGCCCAGCGACGATGCCACGAGGTTGATACCCTCGGTGGTGCCGCGGGTGAAGATTACTTCCTCGATACTGCCGGCGTTAATAAACGCCCGCATTTTTTCGCGCGTCGCTTCCACTCGGTCGGTAGCCTCCTGCGAGAGAGTGTGTACGCCACGGTGCACATTGGCCTTGTGGCAGTGATACATCTCGTCGATGGCATCTACCACGCATTGCGGTGTCTGCGATGTAGCGGCATTGTCAAGGTAAACCAACGGTTTGCCGTTGATGTCCCTGCCGAGCAGCGGATAATCCTCTCTTATCTTGTTGATATCCATTTATATGGGAATTATTATTTACTGTATCTTACACGCCTCGTGGCAGGTAGAGCAAGCGGCGAGTGTGCCGTTGAAACGCTTCTCCACAAGGTGGTGCAGACGGTCGCGCAGCACGTCCATGCGCACACCGTCGATGACATCGCTCATGAAAGCCTGCATGAGTAGGCGGCGTGCCTCGTCGGCGCTAATGCCGCGTGTACGCATGTAGTAGAGGGCTTCCTGGTCGAGCTGGCCTATGGTGGTGCCGTGCGAGCACTTCACGTCGTC
>DCGA01000171.1 GCA_002314465.1 bacterium UBA1790
GGCGTATCACCACCTCGTGGCGATGGGCGACGAAGTACTGGATCTGCTCCTTCAGGTTCAGCAGCTTAGGCATGCCCAAGGCCTCGGGGTGACCCGGGATGGGGACCAGGGCGATGCTGTTGACCGAGAAGTTGGACTGCAACTCGGTCATCTTGTACAGCTTGTTGAGGATGATGTTGGAGTTGACGTCCTTCTTCAGGTCGATGACGATGCGCATGCCCTGACGGTCGGACTCGTCGTTGGCATTGGCGATGCCCTCTATCTTCTTCTCGTCGGCCAACTGTGCGATGTGCTTGATCAGCTCGGCCTTGTTCACGCCGTATGGGATCTCGGTGACCACGATGCGGTCATGCTGTCCCTCGCTCTCTATCTCGGCCTTGGCACGGATGGCAATCTTGCCGCGACCGGTCTCGTAGGCCTGTTTTACACCGTCATAGCCATAGATGGTGGCACCAGTGGGGAAGTCGGGAGCCTTGATGTACTCCATGATGTCTTCAACCTCCATCTCGGGGTTTTCAAGCATTGCCACGCAACCGTCGATACACTCGCTGAGGTTGTGGGGCGGCATGTTGGTTGCCATACCTACGGCGATACCCGAAGCGCCGTTCACCAGAAGGTTGGGGAAACGAGTGGGGAGCACTGTAGGCTCGGTGAGGGTGTTATCAAAGTTGGGAACGAAATCAACGGTATCCTCATCGAGGTTGTCCATCATGAGCTCGCCCATCTTGCCGAGACGAGTCTCGGTGTAACGCATAGCAGCGGGGCTGTCACCGTCAATTGAACCGTAGTTACCCTGGCCGTCGACCAGAGGATAACGCATTACCCAATCCTGGGCCAAACGCACCATAGCATAGTAAACCGAAGAGTCGCCGTGGGGATGGTACTTACCGAGTACATCACCGACGATACGAGCCGATTTCTTGTAGGCTGCGTTAGAGAAGTTTTTCAACTTCGCCATACCGAAGAGGACGCGACGGTGCACGGGTTTGAAACCGTCGCGCACGTCAGGCAAGGCTCGGGCCACAATCACCGACATTGAGTAGTCGATGTAGGATTGCCTCATCTCCTGTTCGATATTGATCTCTATAATTCGATCGTTGTTCATAATTAAGTTAAAATTTTACTATTTGTGCGGCACCGCAACGCGGGCTCTCTTGGCCCAAGGCTATCACGAATACCACGAACATATAAATAACTTACAAATTTAAGCATTTTTTCTCACATTACCAAGCAGTTTGGGTTATATTTTTCGCCCTGCGAGACGCTTTTAACGATATTTGTTGGCACGTTTGTTGCACCATATCATATAACGCGTAGAAATGTAACGTGTAGGCCCGATAAAACGCCTAAATTTGTTCGTTTGACGCACGAAAAAGCAATAAGTTTAAAAGACTATGGAGAAAAACAAATATATCAATGCAATCCAGTACTGCCAGCAGGGCAAGCAATCGCTGCCCGTGGCCGGTCTGGACTACCCCGAGGACGAGGATGACGACCTGCTGGGCGACAGCAGCGAGGGCAACCCCACCCCCGGCGGAGAGAAACACACACAGCGACGAAATGTCACTAAGGGTGACAATAATGGCACACCTGTCATAGACAAATATGGCAAAGACATCACACGCGCCGCAGCCGAGGGTCAGCTCGACCCCATGGTGGGGCGCGAGAAAGAGATTGAGCGCCTTGCCCAGATACTGAGCCGCCGCAAGAAGAACAACCCCGTACTCATAGGCGAGCCCGGCGTAGGCAAAAGCGCCATCATCGAAGGTCTTGCCAAGCTCATAGTAGACCGCAAGGTGGCTCGCGTGCTCATGGATAAGCGCATCGTGTCGCTCGACATGGCGTCGGTAGTTGCCGGCACCAAGTACCGCGGCCAGTTTGAGGAGCGCGTGAAAGCCATCGTCGACGAAGTTGCACAGCATCCCGACGTAATCCTGTTTATCGACGAAATCCACAACATCGTGGGCGCCGGCAATTCGCAAGGTTCGATGGACGCTGCCAATCTGCTCAAACCCGCCCTTGCCCGCGGCGAGTTCCAGTGCATAGGCGCAACCACACTCGATGAGTACTGCAAGAACATTGAGAAAGACGGGGCTCTGGAACGCCGTTTCCAGAAGGTGATGGTAGAACCCACCACCCCCGAACAGACGCTCGAGATACTCAACAACATCAAGGACGTGTATGAGAGCCACCACGGTGTCACCTATACTGACGCAGCAATCGAGGCATGCGTGAAACTCACCGACCGATACATAAGCGACCGATTCTTCCCCGACAAGGCAATCGATGCCCTGGACGAGGCCGGATCGCGCGTGCACATCTCTAAGATTGTCGTGCCCAAGCAGATAAGCGACCTTGAGGAAAGCATTGCACAGGCACAGGA
Organism: bacterium UBA1790; assembly: GCA_002314465.1. Classification (GTDB taxonomy): domain Bacteria; phylum Bacteroidota; class Bacteroidia; order Bacteroidales; family Muribaculaceae; genus Sodaliphilus. The sequence continues at coordinate 2,384 of DCGA01000171.1, forward strand.
AAACAAGTTCCGCGCCGTGCAGGAGCAGAACTTTGAGAGCGCCGCCAACTACCGCGACCAGCAGGAGCGACTCAAACTCGAACTCGAATATGCCAAGAAAAAGTGGGAAGAAGAACTTGACTCACGCCGCGAGGTAGTAGACGAGGCCGACGTTGCCGAGGTCGTTGCACTCATCACCGGAGTGCCCGTGCAGCGCATTGCACAGGCCGAGGGTATAAGACTGCTGGGCATGGGCGACGAACTCAAGAAACTCATTGTGGGACAAGACGAGGCCATCGAGAAGATAGTGCGCGCCATTCGCCGCAACCGTGCCGGATTGCGCGACCCCAACCGCCCCATCGGTTCGTTCATGTTCCTTGGCCCGACAGGCGTGGGTAAAACACTGCTTGCCAAGAGGCTTGCCGAGTTCCTGTTCAACTCTCCCGACGCACTCATCCGCATCGACATGAGCGAGTACATGGAGAAGTTCAACGTGTCGCGCCTTGTGGGTGCGCCTCCGGGATACGTGGGATATG
>DCGA01000111.1:0-8060 GCA_002314465.1 bacterium UBA1790
GGGGCAGGCCGAGAGTCCGGCGCTCTGCGAGTCCTATCTGCAGGTGTATGGTATGAATATCTTCCCCATAGGTCTGCGCGAGATAGCCCGCCAGTCGCTCGAGAGCGGCATCCTGCACAATGCCACCATTGTGCGCCGTAGTATGGCCGAGGAGGCCGAGGGTGAGCCTCAGCTTTCGCTCGAGGCGTTCGACGATATCAATCCGTTGTCGAGCGAGTTCCTGCTCGAGACTATCAGCGACTGTTATGACCGCGACGGTATGGACGAAACCATTGTTATCACTCGCAGCAACAAGCGTGCAACACTCTTCAACCAGGGCATTCGCAATACGATTCTATATCGTGAGGACTTGCTCGTGAGCGGTGACATGCTGCTTGTGGCGCGCAACAATTATTACTGGGCCGAGGAGTATGAGCAACTCGATTTCATCGCCAACGGCGACATGGCGCGCGTGCGTCGTGTGTGGGGCGAGATTGAGCATCGCTATGGGTTACGTTTTGCCAATGTTACGCTCGAGTTCCCCGACCACGACGGGCTTGAGGTTGATGCCAAGATTGTGCTCAATTGCCTCATGAGCGATTCGCCCGCATTAAGTAAGGAACAGGGCGACCGCTTGTTTAACGAGGTAATGGCTGAGTTGCCCGGAGATAAGCGCAACAAGTTCAAGGAACTGAAGAAACACCCCTATTTCAATGCCTTGCAGGTTAAGTATGCCTATGCAGTGACTTGCCACAAGGCGCAGGGCGGCCAGTGGAGCAATGTGCTCATCGACATGGGCGGAATAATGCCCGAGGCGCGGCTCACTATAGACTACAAGCGATGGCTATATACTGCCATCACTCGCGCACGCAAGCGCGTGTACCTCATTAACTACACATCTCCTAACGAGCAGGAACAATGATAAACGACAACGGCAACCACAATGGTTGCCGTTGCTGTTTAGGGTGTATCATTATTTGCTTTACTTGGGCATGAAGCGCGAGTCGTCTTCCTTGTCCTCGGGGACGGGTGGGGGAGTGGTCTCGGTTTCGTTGTTGCCGGGCATGAATCGTGCATTGTCATCGGCGGGTGTTTCCTCGCCATTAGAGGTTTGCTCGGTGGGTTTTGCCTTACCGTGTTTCTTGGTGCGCGATTCTATCTTGTTCCACTCGTCACGCACTTCGTGACCCAGATGCTTGATGTGCTTCTTGCTCTCCTCGATACCCTTGTCAAATGTTTCGTCCACTGCACGCTCTATTGCCTCATTGAACTTGAACGGCATGAGCGACAGCACTGCCGAGATTAGTGAGAGGATGAACAGGATGCAACTGCTCACGAAGCCAAAGCCGAGGCCTTCGATTGCAAAGCCTTCGCCCAACTCATCAACCGGGGTTACCTCGGGTGTGTGGACGAGCGCAAACTCGTGGAAGTCGCTTGCCATGGTGAAGAATACAAGTGCAGCGATGATGGGTAATATAGAGAGGCCGCTCCAGTGCTTGCTCTTGAGGCAGTTGAGCCCCACGGCAAGGAAGCAGGCGATGAATGGCGTGAGCGCAAACACTATACCCTTGAAGCTGTCCAGGCGTGTGATAAAGCCTGCTGTGAACTCAAAGCCATTGAGTCCTCCCTGGAACTTGATGTCGTAGAAAGGGAGAAACACATAGCATACAAGCGCCAGTACCAGCAGTATGTTTGTAATGGGTTTCATTGCTCTGTTTTATAGTAATTCGTAACTCTAATATGCGAAGTTATTAAAAATAGAGCATTTACCCAAAAAGTGTTACTTATTTCAAGTTTATTTAGGATTTTTTCACGCGCCGAGTGGGCGTGGAGTGAGCATGTCAAATGGCTCAGACGGTGGGTTGAGTGGCGGTAGAGAGTACCTGCTCACGGAAGATTGCATCACTCTTGAGGCGCTCAAGCACAATCTTGGATGCACCTTGGTGCGACTCCTTCTTGCTGTAGCCTGTAGCGTCGCCGGCATAGATGCCGCCGAGCATTACTGCGGTGCGGAAGATGGGGTTGTTCTCGGCGTCGTTATAGGTGTCGACGAGTTCATACTCTATGGTGACGCGGTACTTCTGGGTCCACTCGATGAGGCGCGACTTGAAGTTCTGCTCGGTCTTGACAAGGTCGTTGATGTCGAAGTGCTTCTTAATGAGGCGGTCGATGATGAACTTGCGGGTGCGGTGATAGCCCTTGTCGAGATACATGGCGCCAACGAGGGCCTCAACGGCGTTGCCGGCGATGTAACTGTTGTGCGACGATGAGTGGGGCGAAGAGATGACGTGGGTGTCAATGTGCAGCAGTTTGCCTATTCGGTTCAGGCTCTCGCGTTGCACAATCTTGGCACGTGTTGAGGTTAGGAAACCTTCGTGTTTGTCAGGATAGATGTCATAAAGGTAGTCGGCCACGACAAGGTCGAGGACGGCATCGCCCAGAAACTCAAGACGCTCGTTGTTGGCCCATTTGCCGTCGGGCAGCTGCACCGGCTTGCTGCGGTGCACCAGGGCGAGTTTGTAGAGCTCTATGTCTCCGGGGTAATACCCGCTGATGCGGTGTATAAAAACATAAAGCTCCTTATCCTTGATGAAAAGGAGCTTTATGAGTGATATGAGATTGGAAAATACCATTTACTGGTAATTATTCCGAATACTTCTTAACGATGATGCTGGCGTTGTGGCCACCAAAGCCGAAGGTGTTAGACAGAGCAACCTTTACTTCACGCTTTTGCGCCTTGTTGAAGGTGAAATTCATGTTGTAATCGATGTTCTCGTCCTTGTCGTCCTCAGCGTGGTTGATGGTGGGGGGAACAATGTCTTCCTGGCAAGCCTTAACGCAGAACAATGCCTCCATAGCGCCGGTAGCGCCCAGCATGTGACCGGTCATAGACTTGGTAGAGCTGATGTTGAGCTTATAAGCGTGCTCGCCAAAGAGGTCAGCGATAGCCTTAGCCTCAGATACATCACCTACGGGAGTTGAAGTACCGTGTACGTTGATGTAGTCTACATCCTCGGGCTTGATGCCTGCGTCTTCGATTGCGCGCTTCATCACGAGCTTAGCACCCAGACCCTCGGGGTGGGTAGCTGTGAGGTGGTAGGCGTCGGCGCTCATGCCGCCACCGATAACCTCGCCATAGATCTTTGCGCCACGAGCCTTTGCGTGCTCGAGTTCCTCGAATACGAGACAAACGGCACCCTCACCCATTACGAAACCATCGCGCGATGCGCTGAAGGGACGTGATGCGGCCTGGGGTTCATCGTTGCGTGTCGACAGCGCATGCATAGAGTTGAAGCCACCTACACCTGCAGGGTATACCGAAGCCTCGCTACCGCCGGTAACCATGGCAACAGCCTTACCCATGCGAATCTGGTTGAAGGCGTCGATCATGGCGGTGGTACTTGTGGCGCAAGCCGAAACTACGCCGTAGTTGGGACCACGGAAACCATACTTGATAGAGATGACACCAGCAGCGATGTCAGCAATCATTGTGGGGATGAAGAAAGGACTGTACTTGGGACCCATGTCGCTGTGAAGCGCATAGTAGCCAGCCTGCTCCTCAAAGGTGTGCAGACCGCCGATACCCGAAGCTACGATAACACCCACTTCGTTGAAGTCTACGCCCTCGCTCTCGGTGAGCTTTGAGTCGTCGATTGCCTGCTTGCTTGCTGCAAGTGCAAACTGAGTGTATAAGTCAAACTTCTTAAAGTCCTTTAATTCACGACGGTCATCTGCGTTCAAGAGATAGTCGGCGGGGTTGAAGTCTTTAACCTCGCAAGCAAACTGTGTCTTGAACATCGATGCGTCAAAATTAGTAATAGGCCCTGCTCCGCTCACACCGTTAATGGCGTTGTTCCATACGGTCTCAACGTCATTGCCCAGCGGTGTGATTGCACCAAGACCTGTTACCACTACTCTCTTTAATTCCATAAAGTTGGGAGTGGAAAATCTTAAAGTATGAGTAAATGCTTAAGCCTTAGCAGCCTCAATGTAGTTGATAGCGTCACCTACAGTCTGGATACCCTCTGCCTTGTCTTCGGGGATCTGGATGTCGAACTGGCGCTCGAGTTCCATGATGAGCTCTACAGTGTCGAGTGAGTCAGCACCGAGGTCCTGAGTAAATGTTGCTTCGGGAGTTACTTCTGATTCGCTTACACCCAGTTTGTCTACGATAATTGATACTACTTTTTCAGCAATTTCAGTCATAGTTGTAATTTTTTTGTTGTTATTAATGAATGATTTAATTTGTTCTCTACAAAATCGACTGCAAAGTAACCAAAATATATTCATATATTAAAGAAATTTTTCCATAAAAGTGCGCCTTGTTGAGTATTTTTTGTTTTTCAACCACAAAACTTTAACAAAATAAACTCTTTTTAACAAATTTCGCGGCGTGGTTACACATATTAAAAATATGCGTAGCGCTCACACTTTTGCCGGCTTAGTGTAAAATGAATGCAAGTCGCTTGGCGGGTAGTATCTCCCGTGTCGTCTCGCTTTTTGTCAATAATTCTAATTTGGCCTCCCGTGATATTTTTGCCTAAAGTTTCACTGCCAGGTTTCGTTTGGTTTCGTTTCAAAAGTTTTTAATTTCATATGAAAGAGTTTTTAATTTTGTTAAAAAGTTATAGGTATTTGCTGTTTTTAAGTATTAAATTTTGTTATTCGGGCTAAAAGATATATATTTGCACACTTTTTATAACATAAACTACGTTACAACAAATTCTAACTATAATTTATTTAAAGCTTTTTAACAATGAAGAAAGCACTTTATGCATTGGTAGCTATGATGCTACCCACAGCACTCTACGCGAGTGAGGCGAACTTAAAGATGCCCGAAGGTTTTGCAAGCGACAGCAAGACTTCAATCCTGTATTGGGGATTCGCAGTCGTTCTGCTTGGCGTTTTATTTGGTTATCTGCAGTTCTGCCGTGTAAAGAAACTGAAGGTACACAACTCAATGCTTGAGATGGGCAATGTGATTTTCAAGACTTGCTCTACCTATTTGAAGCAGCAGGGTAAGTTCCTCGGCATCCTTTTCCTGTTCATCGGTTTGGCAATTGCCCTGTACTTTGGCGTGCTCGAGCACATGGCTATTGGCTCCGTTCTGCTCATCCTTGCTTGGACAGTAATCGGTGTGCTTGGTTCTTATGCCGTAGCTTGGTTTGGCGTTCGCATGAACACATTTGCCAACTCTCGCATGGCGTTTGCGTCACTTCGCCGCAACCCCCTCGACCTGCTCAACATTCCCTTGAGCGCTGGTATGAGTATCGGTGTGCTTCTCATCTGCGTTGAGCTCGTGCTCATGCTCGTCATCCTGCTGTTCATGCCCGGTGACCTCGCAGGTAGCTGCTTCATCGGTTTCGCTATCGGTGAGTCGCTTGGTGCAAGTGCGCTGCGTATCGCCGGCGGTATCTTCACTAAGATTGCCGACATCGGTAGTGACCTCATGAAGGTTGTGTTCAAGATTGGTGAGGACGATCCCCGTAACCCCGGTGTGATTGCCGACTGTACTGGTGACAACGCTGGTGACAGCATTGGCCCGACTGCCGACGGTTTCGAGACCTACGGTGTAACAGGTGTTGCTCTGGTATCGTTCATCCTGTTGGCTGTACCCGCCGAGTACCAAATCCAACTCCTTGTGTGGATTTTCGTAATGCGTATCCTGGGTATCGCTACATCAATCCTTTCTTATTACATCAACGGTGCAATTTCAAAGGCTAAATATAGCAAGGTCGACGACCTCGACTTCGAGAAGCCCCTTACCAGCCTGGTATGGATCACTTCTATCTTCTCGATCATCGCTACATTTGCTACAAGCTACTTCCTGCTCAAGGACATGGGCGAAGGCTACTGGCTGGGTCTCTCGGTTATCATCAGCTGCGGTACCCTGGGTGCTGCTCTCATCCCCGAGATTACAAAGCTCTTCACTTCTCCCACTTCAACCCACGTTAACGAGGTTGTAGAGACTTCACGTCAGGGTGGTGCTTCACTCAACATCCTTTCGGGTCTTGTTGCAGGTAACTTCGGTAGCTACTGGACTGGTATCGTATTCTTCGTTCTCATGCTTGCTGCGTTCGTAGCATCTAACCTCTTCGGCATGGGCGACATCTTCGGCGAATATTACTCAATCTTCGCATTCGGTCTCGTTGCATTCGGTATGCTCGGTATGGGTCCCGTGACCATCGCTGTCGACAGCTACGGTCCTGTAACCGACAACGCACAGTCGGTATATGAGCTCTCACTCATCGAGGACGACACCGAGAAGGCTAAGAAGGAAATCGAAGACGAATTTGGCTTTACCCCCGACTTTGAGAAGGCTAAGTACTATCTCGAGGCTAATGACGGTGCAGGTAACACATTCAAGGCAACTGCTAAGCCCGTGCTCATCGGTACTGCAGTGGCTGGTGCTACTACCATGATCTTCTCTCTCATCCTTATGATTAAGGAGACCCTGGGCATCAACCCCGCCGAGATTCTTACACTGCTCAATCCCTACTCAATCCTTGGTTTCATCCTTGGTGGTTGTGTTGTTTACTGGTTCACCGGTTCTTCAATGCAGGCAGTTACCACTGGTGCTAACCGCGCTGTTGAGTACATCAAGAATAACATCAAACTCGATGCCAACGCACCCAAGAAGGCCGACATCGCCAAGTCTCAGAAGGTGGTTGAAATCTGTACAGAGTATGCTCAGAAGGGTATGATTAATATCTTCATCGCTATCTTCTGCTTCGCTCTCGGTTTCGCATGCCTTTCTTCTCCCGCCAACATCGGCGGCAACGACGCTGTTTGCCTCTTCGTAAGTTACCTCATCTCTATCGCAGTATTCGGCCTCTTCCAGGCTGTATTCATGGCTAACGCCGGCGGTGCTTGGGATAACGCTAAGAAGGTGGTTGAGGTTGACCTCAAGGCTAAGGGTACCGAACTGCACGATGCATCGGTAGTTGGTGACACCGTAGGTGATCCCTTCAAGGATACCAGCTCGGTAGCACTCAACCCCATCATCAAGTTCACAACCCTCTTCGGTGTACTTGCAATGGAAATCGCCATCAGCGACGAATTCAAGGCTATCGCTCCCGTTGTGGGCGTTGTCTTCGTGCTCATCGCAATGTATTTCGTATACCGTTCATTCTACAAGATGAATAGCAAGAAATAACCCTCTATTATACACATTGTTTCAATTTATTTAGAAAAGAGTGCAGGGCGGAGTGTCGAAGAGACACGCCGCCCTGTTTTTTGTAGCCGGGATAGCTTTATAGTTTTCCTATGGTATAATGGGATTGCGTCATTACAACAGCATATTCCGCCATTAACCTTTTAACCCTTTAACCTCTTACCCCTGCCCTTGGCTCTTGGGTCTTACGCCTAACTCGGCGGGCTCGATGTTGAGTTTGCGGGTATAAGCCTTGCCGCTGGGTGTGTTGAGCGAGATGCTGCCGCTGCGTATCACTACCTCGCTCACAAGGTTGGCTTCGCACGGCATTTTCAGGATGCCGCGCACACGACCGTTCTGGTCAAGAATCTGCAGACCTGCGCTTGTGGCAACATAGAGGTTGCCGTTATAGTCAAATGCGCCGGCGCCCACTTCGAGCAGCGTGTTGTCGTAGGAGTGCAGCCAGTAGTATCGTTGGCTGTTCATATCGCCCTTCATGGTTTGCATCAGCCAGTTGCTGCCCTCCTGGCGGGTAACGTAGAACGATTCGTCGGGGTAGGTTGCTATGGCACGCACCTGTGGCAGGCGCTGGGGCCTTACCTTGCGCGGTGCGGTCATTTCTATCCACTCGGTGGCTTGTCCCTCGAGCAGAGGTTTAAGCAGGTCGTTTTGTGTTTCTCCGGGCTCTATGCGAGCGGGGTAGTCGCGCCACATCCATTCCATCACGCGCGAGAAAATTTTTGAAGCCTGGCTCACGCCGTGCTTGCAGTTGCTCCAGTCATAGGCGGCGCCATAGCCGGCAAAGTCAAGCGCGCTGGCAAGCATGCGGTTGCCTTCATACCAGTGGCCGAAAAGGGCGTTCCACACGTCCTGAGTGCCGTCTTGCAGGAAGAAACGTATGGGCTGCGGCTCGTGCTTGCGCACGATG
>DCGA01000111.1:8069-13056 GCA_002314465.1 bacterium UBA1790
ACTTGGCCTGCAGGTCGTTGCCGCCGCGCATTGCCACAAACGTACCCACGCCGCTATAGACGCGCGAGAACATGTCGGGACGGTGCCATGCAGCATTGAAGGCGCAGATGCCGCCGCTCGACAGACCGAAAATCATACGGTCGTTGGCGTCGGTCGATAGACGCACCTTGCGGCCGTCGGCAGTCTTCTCGGTCTCAACCTTCGGGAGCAGTTCGCTCTCGAGGAAGCCGGCAAATGTGTCGTCGGTCATGTCAAACTCATTGCTGCGGTTGTAACGCATCACCTCGCCCTTCTCGTTCTTGATGAGGCCGGGCTGCAGGAACACGCCTATGGTCACAGGCATCTTGCCCGCGGCAATAAGGCTGTCCATCACCTCGGGTGCGTTGCACAGCACACCGTCGAGGCCTACATAGAGGCATGCGGGCTTACTGCCGTCATATTGTTCGGGCACGTAAACCTGATAGGTATGCACTGTGCCGGGATAGCACGAGGCTGCTCCCGAGTGGAGCTCGCCGTTAATCATCACATGGGCTGCACTGCACCACGAGGCCAGCGCTGCGACACACATTATTGTTGCAAAAATACGTTTCATGACTGCAAAGATAATTCTTTTTCCCACACTTGCATCTCCCTTTCTGCACTTTTTGCATTGCTATGTAAAAATAAGGTGGATGTTAAGATTTTTTGTGAACGTATGTGTGGCAAAAACCGTGGTTTTTTGCTAACTTTGCACTTTATATGATGATTGAAAAAGCTCTATATCTCGTGCCCGTCCAGTTGAGCGACGGTGACCTGGCGACGGTTCTTCCTGCTGCCAATGTTGCCATCGTGCGCGAAATCAAGCATTTCATCGTTGAGAACGTGCGCTCGGCGCGTCGTTTCCTCAAGAAATGCGACCGCGACATCAATATCGACGAACTCACTTTCTATGAGCTTAACCGCCACACCGACCCCAAGGACATCGCCTCTTACCTCGCTCCGCTCGAGGCCGGCAATCCCATGGGCGTTATCAGCGAGGCCGGATGCCCTGCCATCGCCGACCCCGGTGCCGACGTGGTTGCAATTGCCCAGCGCAAGGGTCTCAAGGTAAAACCCCTTGTGGGTCCCTCGAGCATTCTCATGGGTCTCATGGGCTCGGGCTTCAACGGCCAGAGTTTCGCATTCCAGGGCTACCTGCCCATCGACGGACCTGCCCGCACACGCAAGTTCAAGGAGATGGAGCACAACATCATGCACAATGACCAGACGCAGATTTTTATCGAGACGCCTTATCGCAACAACACACTCATGGCAACGATGATCAAGTCGCTGCCGCCTCACCTCAGATTGTGTGTGGCTTGTGATATCACCGGCGAGCGCGAGACCATTGTGACCCGCTCTATCAAGGAGTGGGCCCGCGTAACCTACGACTACGGCAAGACGCCTACCATCTTCTTGCTCTACAAGTAAGTCGCGCGGTTTGTTACATTGATGACAACAGACAATAATATAAAGAAAAACAGTCACCCCGTTACTGCCAAGGAGCAGACAATCAACTTCGGTGACTTTGAACCACAGGAGGATGCCAAGCAGGCTGCTCCGCAACACACCAGGGCGAGCGAGGGCCGCATGTCGGGATTCTCGTTCATCAGCTTCGGCAGCGGCAGCAGCGGCAACAGCGCCTATGTGGGCAACGAGAACGGAGGCGTCATCATCGACGCCGGCATTGAGGACGATATTGTGTTTGACACGCTTGCCCGCAACGGTGTCAGCCCCTCAAGGATTAAGGGTATCATCCTCACCCACGACCATCAGGACCACGTGCGTTATGTCTACAAGTTGGTGCGCCGCTTCAAGCACATACGCATCTACTGCACCCCGCGCCTGCTGGGTGGCTTGCTGCGTCGTCACAACATCTCGCGCCGCGTTAAGGAGTATCAGGACAATATCTTCATCGAGATTCCTTTCCACGTGGCGGGCATGACCATCACTGCATTCCAGACTTCGCACGACGGTACCGACAACATGGGCTTCGATATTGAGTTGGACGGCCAGCATTTCGTCTTTGCCCCCGACATGGGTATGATTACCGAGCGCGCCCACTACTACATGAGCCGTGCCAACTATCTGAGCATCGAGAGTAATTACGACCTCAAGATGCTTCTCAACGGTACTTATCCCGAGTATCTCAAGTGCCGTGTGCGTGGTGCACGCGGTCACCTTGACAATACCGTTGCTGCACAGTTTGTAGCCGACAACTACCACGAAGGCCTGCGCTATGTTTTCCTCAACCACTTGAGCAAGGATAACAACACTCCCGCCAAGGCTTGTGAGACGATGGCTACGGCCCTTGAGGGTATAGGACTCTCCGTGGGCGACGGTAGCAATGCTGTGGGCCAGCGCGAGTGCGACATCCAGGTATATGCCCTTCCGCGATTTGTTCCGTCTTTGTGGTTTGTATTATGATTCCCGATTTCAGCGAACTTAAGGCCACGCTCGACCGCGAGGCAACACGCATCAATGTTCCTGGGTTTGCCGACGCCGACCCGGTGCAGTTTCCGCGCCGTTTCTCTCGCCTGCAAGACATCGAGATTGTGTCGTTCCTTGCCGCTACCATTGCGTGGGGCAACCGCAAGATGATATGCAACAACTGCAACAAGATGCTTGATATCATGGAGGGAGACCCCTACCATTATGTTATGGACGGCGCCTATGAGACTCTGGATGATGCTCTCAATATACATCGAACATTCTTTGCCCGCAACTTCAAGTATGCGCTGCGAGGCCTCAAGAGCATTTATGATGCCCACGGTTCGCTCAACGACTTTGCGGCCCATAACCATGTAGCCGACGACGAGACCCCGTCGTGGAAACTCGTAGAACTCATGCAGGGCGAGTTTGCCGCTGCCAATGGCGGGAACCTTGACTCGCGCACACTTCCCACCCATCTCGAGGCAACAGCCCTCAAGCGCATCAACATGGCGCTGCGCTGGCTGGTGCGCGACGACGGCATTGTGGATATGGGTGTGTGGAACGCGATAAAGCCCTCGCAGTTGTTCATCCCACTCGATGTGCATGTGGGCAACACTGCGCGTGCGCTGGGGCTTACCGAGCGCAAGGCCAATGACCGCAAGACGGTGATGGACATTACCCGGGTACTGCGCGAGATGCGCCCCGATGACCCCATATTCTACGACTACGCCCTCTTCGGGCTGGGTGTAGAAAAAGCCTAAACGCTCACCGGCGCTTAGGCTTTTTTCGTATTATTTAGCATTTGCTATTTACGTTGTTGACAGTTTGTTGTACTTCCACCATCCGGTGCTTGCGCTCAGCAGGCGTTGGAACATGGGTGTGTACACATGCTTCAGGTTATCGTGGCTCACCATTATCTCAATCTCACCCTCATCGATCGAAGCGATTTCTCCGGGAACAAACATGAACGATGTGCCGTTCTTGCGCACACACACCTCGGTAGGCACCTTGGCTGCCGCATGCAGTTTGAGTTTGGGGTTTTTCTTGTTGAGCGCGTCAATCTTTTCGTTGATGATAGAGAGCAGCAGTGTCTCGTTGGTGGCGTTGATGATGTCACTGCGCGTGATTTCCTGCTGTGCCATTCGGTCGTAGTGCACATAAGCGCTGGTGACCGACTTGCGGCCGCAGTTGTTGCGCCAGTAATCTATCTCCATCACCATAAGGCGGTGGCTGGTGTATAGCGGATACACGAATACTCGCTCTATGGTAGTGTGTGCAGTGCCTACGTTGGGCTCGCTTTCCACCTTGTTGTAGGGCAGGGCGATGCTGCTGTTGAAGTGAGGGCGGTCGGCATACTGTGCCATCGCTTCATCAAACCCGCGTGCAGTAAGTCCGAAGGCCTTCTTCATGAGCGCTTCAAGCAACAAGTCAAGGCTGTCGCATCCGTTAACGCTAAGAGGGATGCGAGCCTTAACTGTCTTGATGCTTGCAAGAGGCGTACCGCTGGTGTCGACGTGCTGCTGTGTGACGAAGTAGCCGTGCTTTGAAACCACCTCAAAAGAATCGGGAACGGTTTCCTCGGCAATGGTGTCGGCGGTCTCGGTCACGCTGTCGGGATGCCACAGGTCACGGCTCTCTCCGCTGTTCTCGATGCGCAGCGTGAGGTACCAGAACCCCGCGATAATGTCGATGATGACCAGCAGGATGATAACCTTGAGAAGTCCTCGTTTAGATACTACCATATATATAAATTAATTTGTGATTATTTCACATACTTGCGCACTGCCTGCACCAGGAGCGGTTCCATCACGGCATATCCGGCAAGGTTGGGATGTACGCCGTCGTTGGTGTACTCGTGGTTGAGTTGGCGCTCCTCGCCTTCGACCATGGGGGTGCNNGGGGTGTAGTAGTCGATGTAGGGCAGTTTGTTCTTCTTGGCGTAAGCCTCGATGCGCTTGTTGAGCGATGCAATCTTGTCGGCTACGCCGGTAACGCCGCTCCAGTACATCTTCTTGCACGGCAGTACACTTGTTAGTATCACCTTTATCTTGTGAGCCTTGGCGAGTTCGCACATGGTCATGATATTGCCCATGGTGCGGTCTTCGTTATAGGGTCCGGTGTTCTCGGCTATGTCGTTGGTTCCGGCGTTGAGCACGAGAACCTTGGGGTTAAGGTTGAGCACGTCCTCGCGGAATCGAACGAGGAACTGGTAGCTTGTCTGGCCCGAGATGCCGCGTCCCAGGTAACCTGTCTGCTTGAAGAAATCGCCGTGGTCTCTCACCCAGTTCTCGGTGATGGAGTTGCCCAGCAGCACCACACGCTTGCCATTGTTCTTGTGGTTGTTGAGTTCGATGTTGGCGCCGGCATATTTGCCTATTTGGCCCCAATCTCGGTTTTGGGCGTTAGCCCCTATTGCGAGGGCTGCTATTGCAGCGAGAGCGATAATCTTTTTCATAACCTTTATTCAATAGAGTTGAGCAAGTCGAGTTTGCCGTCGTTGATGAGTTTCACGATGAGTTCGCCGAAGAGGGTGTTT
>DCGA01000111.1:13103-14663 GCA_002314465.1 bacterium UBA1790
TAATCGTTGGGATTATCCTTGTGGAACGACTCGTGCATGAAGCCCGTGCCCGCATCGGTGTGGATGAGGGTGGTGATGCACTGCTTTATCTCGGCGTCGTCCTGGCTGGTGAATGCTCGCATCATGATGCTCATGGGCCATATCATGTTGTCGCCCACGTGGGGACCGCCTATGCCCTCGCCTGCCTTGCCCTTGAAGAAGTAGGGGTTGCCCTTGCTCAGGACAAAGCGGCGGGTGTTCTGATAGATGGGGTCGTTGACATCGACGTCGCCCAGGTAGGGCATCGCCAGCAGACTGGGTACGTTGGCATCGTCCATGAGGTTGCAGCCGCCGTTTCCGTCGACCTCAAAGGCATAAATCTTGCCGTAAACGGGATGGTCGACCACGGCATACTGCTTTAATGCCTCCGACACCTCGTCGGCAAGCGCTGTGCAGCGTTGTGCCAGTTCGGCGTTGTTGTTTACCTTGGTGAGAATCTCGGCAGCCTTGCGCAGCGAACTCACTGCCATGAAGTTGCTGGGAACGAGGAACTGGAACACGGTAGCATCGTCGCTGGGACGGAACGCCGAGCAGATGAGGCCCACGGGCTTTACGGGATTACCCCAGCCGCGGTTGGTCTGCAGGTCGGTGCCAATGTTGGTCTTGCGGCGGAAGTAGTAGTTGCCGCGGCCGTTCTTCTTCTGCTGGTCGGTCCACACTCGCAGTGTGTTCTCAACAGCGCTAATCCACTCGGCACCGAAGACGCTTGCATCGCCGGTAACACGCCAATACTCATAGGCGAGGCGAATGGGGTAGCAGTTGCTGTCTATCTCATACTTGCGCTCGTGGAGCTCAAGCTTCATGTCGGTTTCATCGCTCTGCCAGTAACCGCCTGTGGGGCCGTCGTTGAACGCGTTGGCATAGGCATCGATGTTGATGCACTTGAACTGGCGGTTGATGGTGCCGGCAACCATGGCTTTGAGGCGTGGGTCGCGGTCGGCATACTGGATGTAGGGCCACACCTGGGCGCCCGAGTCGCGTAGCCACATGGCATTGATGTCTCCAGTCACTACAAACGAGTCATATTGGCCTGTGCTGTCGGTCTTGAAGTGTACGGTGGTGTCGATTGTGTTGGGGAAGCACTGTTCAAACATCTGTGCCAACTTGGGATTGGTGAGCAGGGCTTTCACGCGTGCAATCTCGTCCTCGATGGCGGGACTCTGGAACAGGCGCTTTTCCTCCTCGATGCGGCGTCCGTTGGGCGCAGCATCGCCTGTGCCCAGATGCAGGTCACGACTGGGTGCAAAAGTCAGTTTTTCTGTTTGGGCAACTTTCTTGTTGCTCTTTTTGCGTGCTTGGGCCGGGGTGCCGCACAGCAGTGCTGTCGCAGCCACGGCAATCACGATGGTCTGGTGGTTGATTTTCATTTCAGTATGCTGTATTATGGTTTGTTACTTGCGGGGGTTGCGGGGCAGGGGCTTGGCAAGGTTGCGGTCCATGAAGAAGAACAGACTCACGATTCCGTTGTTGTAACCCATTGAGATTACCTGGCCCTTGTCATTGACAAAGAGGTCGTCCTTC
>DCGA01000111.1:14689-19174 GCA_002314465.1 bacterium UBA1790
AATCCCTTTGTACCCATAGCTGCCTGCATGGGGCCAATGATCGAAGCCTCGGTGTCGAGTCCGCAGTGGCCCACGTTGAGCGAGATGTCAACGATTACAACCTTAGCGTCGAGGTTGTAGCTTGCGGGCGTATTGGCATCGGCCTTTGATGCAATGGGGCCGTCAAATGCATATCTTATGATGAAGGGACCCTGGGGGAGAGCGATACCGTTTTGGCCTACATAGGGCTCGGCATTCTCATTGAGCATGCCGTTCATGTCCATCAGGGTTGTGCCTGTTGTGGCACCGGCGCAGCGGCCGTCGCTTATCATAGCCATCAGCGATGCTACTGCCAGAGCGGGGTCGATGAAGCCGCGGGTAGCATAGATTGCCTCGCTGCCGCCGTGGGCATGTACAAACTTAACCTTACCCACTGCATTGCCCTTGTCGTCGATGAGGCTGAACACGGTGTCCTTGCCCACGATGTAGCGGTCGCGGCGCAGGTCGGTGATGCGCTCGTGCTTGGCTTCGATGAGCACCTTGTTGTTGCGGTCAACCACGCCCATCTTGTTGTCCTTGTTGACAACGATGAAGTTGCCGCTTGCTGTGCGGCTGTAGTCCTTGTATTCGGCCTTGTCCACGGCTTCGTGGTCCTTGTTGGGGTTGTCTACCTCTTCGCCCTTGTTGTTAAGGCACACGATGGTGTCGCCCTTCTCGGTGTTCTTGATTACGGGCAGAACGCCGTCTACAAAGTAGGGCTGGATAAGGGCGTATTCGCTTGCGTTGGCAGTAAACAGCACGTTGGCCTTTTTGTCGATAACCTGATACATGACTGTTGAGTCATTTCCTTGGTTGGCCTCTACTACAATCGCCTTATCGTCGTTTACGAAAAGGTTGGCCTGGGCATATTTTGCGGGAACGATGGTGTCGCCTTTGGTATTGATGTAGCCCCACAGGCCCAAGTCAATCTGATAGGCGGCAACACCGCGGCTGAACATCGAGCACTGTGCTACCTCCTTGGGAAGTTCCTTTACCACGTTGCACTGCTTGTCGATGACACACAATGCCCCACCGCGCTTGCTGGCTACTGCCACGCCGTCCTCGCTGAAGACGGTAACGCTGCCGTAGGGCTCGCTGTTAACGGCCTTGGTGGGATTATTTACGTTATAGTAGTTGTAGGTGCCATCCTCATTCATCACGTAGAACATGTCATTGATCACGGGCGAGGGTGCCTCGACAAAGGCATCCTTTGCCACAAGTTCGCCGCTGTTCACGTCAAGGATACTCCACTTCTCCGAACCAGCCACTTGCACGGGCAGGTAATCGGTCTTGTAGGGGTAGTTATCACTCTCGTTGCAGGCCATCAGGGCCATTACCATGCACAGCACCATTGCTGCGCGAGTTATCATTGATTTCATCATAGTCGGGGTGTTTTGTTTGTTGGTTACTGGGCGTTGTCAAATGCCTTTGCAAAGAACAGCATGTGGTAGTCGAGTGAGTTTACCCAATACTCCCATGTGTGTCCGCCGGGGCGAATGGTGAAGTCGTGCTTGACCTTGCGTTCCATCAGGGCCTTGTGCAGTTCCATGTTCACGTCGTAGAAGAAATCCTCGCTGCCATCGTCGATGATGATGTTCTGCTTGGGGTTGATGCGGTCTATCTGGTTGATGACTGCGTGGTCGGCCCACACTTGCTTGTTGTCTTCATACTTGCCCAGGCGCTGGTCGATTTTCCACTTGCCGGGGAACTTGGTGATATCCACGCCACCGCTCATGCTGCCGCATGAACCGAACACATCGGGATGGCGGAAACCCAGGAACAGCGCTCCGTGGCCGCCCATGCTCAGGCCGGTAATGGCGCGGAAGCCGGGACGACGCAGAGTGCGGTAGTGGGTGTCGATATACTCGACGAGTTCCTTGCTCACGAAGGTCTCGAACTGGAATGACGGGTCAACGGGTGAATCAAAGTACCAGCTGTCCTGGCCGTCGGGGCACACGATGATGGTCGAGTAGTCGCTTGCGAGGTCCTCGAGGTTGGCCTTCTTGTTCCAGTCGGTGTAGTCGCCATAGGCTCCGTGCAGCAGGTACAGCACGGGGTACTGGTCGTCTTGAAGGTCGGCATCGAAGTATTGCTCAGGAACTACGACTGTGCACTTGATGTTGCGGTTCATTTTCTCGGCTTTAACCTCGATTACTTCGGCTTGGGGCTGGGCGTCCAGACCTTGTGCCATTGCGGTGCTAAACCATCCGGTGAGGACGATGAGCAGCAGGGCGGTTTTGATTCTAATGGTTGACATATTCGGTTAAGTGTTGTATGTTATCTTTTTTTCTTGAAAAAATCGGTCATGAGTTGCGCGCACTCGGTTGCCATGACGCCGCTCTCTACCACGGTCTTTTTGTGGAAAGGATTGGCGCAGAAGGTGTGGTAGCCGCGCTTGTCGTCGCCGGCGCCATACACGATGCGTGATATCTGGCTCCACCCCAGGGCTCCCGCACACATGAGGCATGGCTCAACGGTGACATAGAGTGTGCAGCCGGTGAGGTACTTGCCTCCCATGGTGTTGGCTGCGGCGGTAATTGCCTGCATCTCGGCATGCGCGGTAACGTCGGTAAGTGTCTCGGTGAGGTTGTGACCGCGCGCAATTACCTGGCCGTTGTAGACGATTACTGCGCCAATGGGCACCTCGTCGCGGTCGGCGGCGCGGTGGGCCTCGTCGAGGGCCATCTTCATGAAGCGATGGTCGGCGTCTATCATAATGCTACCTTCTTTACGTAGTTGCCCACGATGACGATGTACACGCGGTTGCGCGGCAGGTTGCCTATCACGTTGTTAATCGACGGACGCTGGTAGTACAGCACTCCGTAAACGTCGTATACTGTGGTCCACTTGCCGTGGTTGTCGCCGCTTATGTGGATGGTACCGTTGAGTGCGGTGATAACGGGATGGTCTTCCTCGACTACATCGCGCACAGGTGTTGTGCCTATGGTGATGTCAAACTGGTCGTCACAGTCCTTGATCATGTTGGTGGGAACTACCACATAGTCAACGGCATGGTCGGGAATCGGGAAGTAGTAGTTGTCGGCAGCGGTGAGCGCCATTTCCTCTCCGTCCTCGCCATAAATGCGGTAGGCAAGGTTGTTGCCCAGTTCCACCTTCATCCAGTTGTCGCGGAACATGGTGCCGCTCAGTGACATTGAGATAGATATTTCCTCGTTGGTCCACAGTGAGAATGTCTCGGTGTTACCCCACACGCTGTTGGCTGCGTATGCTTCAACAGCGGCATCATCGGGCAGAATGACGTCAATGCCGCTCAGTCCGATGAAGATTGCCCAACCTGTTGCCTTGGGGGGCAGCGGTGCCGCGCAATAAATCTCAAAGAGGTTCTGGCAGTTGTTGAAACCGTAGGCCTCGATGAGTGTGAGGGTAGAGGGAAGCATCACCGTGCGCAGTTGCAGGCACGACTGGAACGCGCCGTAGCCTATGGTCGTTACTCCCTCGGGAATCACGATGTTCTCGATTGATGTGCCGGCGAGCATGGTCTTGCTCACTGCCTTCAGGTGGAGCGGCAGGGTGATGCTGCGCAGCGCCTCGGCATAGGCAAATGCGCTCTCGCCTATGGTGGTCACACTGTTGGGAATCTGGACTTCGGTAACGCCCGAGCGTGCGAAAGCCTCTGCAGCAATCTGCGATACGGTGTAGTTGCCGCCACCATAGTTTACGGTCTCGGGAATCAGTATCACGCCATGATACAGGCTAGTGCCGTCGCTCACAGCCGGAGCAACCTCAACCTCGGTATCGCTTATTACGTTGTAATAAAGTCCTGATGCCTCAAATTGCTGTGCGCTTGCGCTCATGGCTACCCATGCCATGGCTATGATGCACATTATGTCGCGGTAAATACTTTTCATGTTCCTTGTATTTTAATCTACAAAGTTAATTAATTTTACCGAATGAACAAAGAAGTTGCGCGTAAATGTGTGCGCGTAAATGTGTGCGCCCGCGTGAGGATGCATAAAACAAGCCCCATGGCATTATGCCACGGGGCTGTATGTTAGGGAGTTGTGATTGCTTTTAACGGATGATTCCCGAGTTACCCGAGTTGCCCGCTTTCTTGTAAGTGTTAAGTTGGAACGAGCGCATCATGTACATCTGGTTGCCGTCAGAGAAACTGATGTTGACCTCGGCTGTGCCGTTGCCCAGTTTGTGACCGCCCACTACCTCTGCCTTGTAGCGCACTGCACCGTTGGGAGCAAGTTCGCTGATGATTGCTGTGGGCGACAGGTAGATGTGCTTTGTTCCGCTCACTGTGATGACGGGAGCGATGTCATATACATAGTTGCTACCGTTGTTGCGAACCTCAAACACGAGCTGTGCGTGCTCGTCGGCCTCAAGCGAACGGCTGTTATTCTCATCGACGAAGCGCAGGTTGTCAATCGACAGGTCCATATAGGGGCTACCATTGTCGTTGTATGAGTAGTTGCCGCTGTTATCGCTGGGATATCGGCT
>DCGA01000111.1:19187-31501 GCA_002314465.1 bacterium UBA1790
TGCTTGTTGAGTACTCGCCGTCGTGGGTCTTGGGTGCTGTCACTGCTGCGCCCACTGCGCCGCCAATGATCATACCTGCTAGGCGACCGGTGTCGTGTCCGCGCCATCCGCCCATGATTCCACCGATGGTAGAGCCAAATACGCCGCCTACCGATGCGCCGGTCATGGCACCATAGAATTGCTGAGATGATGAGCAGCCTGTGCTGCCAAGCATCATTAATATAGCCATTGAAGCAATGATAATCTTTTTCATATCCTTTATGTTTTTATGATGTTGTATTTTTGTGCCTTTGTGATTTATAGACTCACCCAAGTGCCCAAAGGTTTAATTTGTGCCTAAAACATTATAGTTGGCCTGGATGTATTCCTTCACCCTGTTCATGAGCCAGCGTGGGGTGGAGGTGGCTCCGCATATTCCTATCTTCTCCTTGCCCTCGAGCCATGCGGGGTCTATCTCGGTCTCGTTGCTTATGAGGTGTGAGTCGGGGTTGGCATCGAGGCATTCGCCGTAGAGGATGCGCCCGTTACTGCTCTTGTGACCGCACACAAAGAGGATGAGTTCGTGCTGCTGGGCAAACTGGCGGATTTGCGGTATGCGGTTGGCTACCGAGCGGCAGATGGTGTCGTAACTTTCAAACTTCACGCCTGGCTCAATGCGCTTGCCTATCTCTTCTACAATCGCCTTGAAGCCCTGCAGTGACTTCGTTGTCTGCGAGTACAGGAAGATGTCGCGGCTGTAGTCTATCTTGTCAATCTCGTTGATGCTCTCGATTACCAGCGCCGTGCCTTGGGTTTGTCCCACGAGGCCGAGCACCTCGGCATGTCCGCGCTTGCCGTAGATGACAATCTGCGGTTTTACCTGTGTGTTATAGGTCTTCTTGATGCGCTGTTGCAGTTTGAGCACAACGGGGCATGTGGCATCGATGATTTCGATGTTATTGCAACGGGCGGTTTCGTAGGTTGCAGGAGGCTCGCCGTGGGCGCGCAGCAGCACTTTCACGTCGTGCAGTTGCTCCATCTGCTCATGGGTGATGGTGGTGAGTCCCTTGCTGCCCAGTCGCTCCACCTCGTTGCTGTTGTGCACGATGTCGCCCAGGCAGTACAAGTGTCCTGCGTCCTTGAGTTGCTCCTCGGCCTTGCGTATCGCTGTGGTCACTCCGAAGCAGAACCCCGAACCGTTGTCAATCTCGATAATCATTTCTTGGCTTTGGTGATTCTTTCAAAGGTGTCGATAAGCCACTTGTCCTGTTCCTCGAATGTGAGGTGCGAGTTGTCGAGCACCAGGGCGTCCTCGGCCTGGCGCAGCGGGCTCTCGGCACGGGTGGTGTCGATGCGGTCGCGCTCGGTGACGTTGTGAAGCACCTCCTCATAGGTTGTGGTGGTGTCGCCCTTGCCGCGCAACTCGTCGTAGCGGCGTTGTGCGCGTACCTCGGCATCGGCAGTGACAAATACCTTCATCTCGGCATCGGGGAATACCACGGTACCTATGTCGCGGCCATCCATCACGATGCCCTTGTTCTTGCCCATTGCCTGCTGCTGGCGCACCATGTCGCGGCGCACAAAACCTATGGCGGCGATGATGCTCACCTTGTCGCTCACGCGCATAGAGCGTATATCTTTCTCAACGTTCTTGCCGTTGAGGTATGTCTCGCTGCGGCCCTCTTCGTTGGGCTTGAATGTGATTTTGATTTTTGGAAGTGCTGCCTCAAGTGCTGTTTCGTCTACGGTGTCGCCCTCGATGAGGCCCTTGTCAAGGCAATAGAGTGTTACCGAGCGGTACATTGCACCGGTATCGATGTAGGCGTAACCTATTTTCTTGGCGAGTGCTTTCGCCATTGTGCTCTTGCCTGTCGATGAATATCCGTCGATGGCAATGGTTATTTTTTTCTTTTTCATAATAGCATGTTTAATTTCTTGCAAAGATACATATTTTAGACGGAATCCAATGGCAAAAACCACAAAACTTTTGTTGTTGACTCGCAAAAAATGAGGGCCCGCAAGTCGTTACGACTATCGGGCCCATTGTATCTTGCTGCAAGGCGGTTGTTATCTCATCAATTCGCCTATGCTGGTGGTGAGATTGAACATGAATGTTGTTGCGCCGCTGTGGGGCTGTGCCACTGCAAGGCCCACGCCGAAGGCTTTGACCTTGAGGCCTGCACCGGCCGAGAAGCCCGAGAGCAGGTTACGCTGGTAAGACGACATGTCGGTGCGTGTCTTGTAGTTGTAACCTATGCCCACCCACATGTTGTCGTTGGGAAGGAATTCCACGCCCATGACGATGTGGCGCAGGAGGTTGCTGCCAAATGAATCCTTGAGCACCAGCGGACTGCTTGTAGAGTTCTTGTCCTGAGGCTGGTAGTAGGGCAGTTTCCACTTGCACAGGTTGTTAAGGGTGAGCGACAGGCGGAACGGTGTGCCCGAGAATTGCTTCGAAATACCCATCTGGATGTCCCACGGCAACTTGTCGCGGTTGTCGGCAAACTTCTTCACCTGTCCACCGAGGTTCTTGGCAACCAGCGAGAACGACAGGTCGTTGTTGGGGTTGTAGTAGTTCACACCCAGATCAACGCCCAGTGCTGCAGCCGAGTAGTCCTCATACTTGCTGTGGATGAACTTGGCTGTGATACCGCCGCGCCAGTATTCGCTGATGTCGTGGGTATATGTCACGTTCACAGCCATATCGCTGGCACTGAATTTGCCGGTAGAGGTGCCGGTGATGTCATATCCCTCAAATGAACCGTAGCCATAGTACTGGATGCCTGCCGACCATGCGCTGTGCTCGTTGATGCCCTGGCCGTAGCGCACGCCCATAAAGTTGCTGCCGCCCAGGTAGCGCATGTAGTTTACACCCACCTGGTGGTCATATTCGGGACCCAGCAGGGCAGGGTTCTGCTCCACCAGGTTAACGTCGTCGTCGATAACGGTGAGGTTGTTGCCGCCCAGCGCGTAGGCATGCGCCGAGGGGGTGAGTTTGAGGAAATTATAGGCCGTAGTGCCGTCTTGTGCGGCAACTGTGGCACACGAGGCAACTGCCAGCGCAATTGCCATGAAATTGTTCCGGATGTTCATTGTTTAATGCATTAAAACATATACATAACGCATGCATAAGGTCGTTTATTATATCATTTTACATTTTTTTTCATTCATATTGCCCTTTTGTAAAAATACTTGAAACATTATTAATCATTTACAAAATCAAACTTTTTTGTATTGACATTTGTAAATTCTATCATATATTTGCATTGGAATTACTGCCACCACATTAGTTCAAGTGTATGTTTGCGGCGGTAAAATTATTGAAAACTAACTACTTAGATGTTTAAAACTCTTAGACTCGACATTGCTTTTATCGTAGCGTTGCTCTCGGCGGCCGGTGCTATGGCACAGGTGCGTCATGTGACCACGGTAGACCCCTATGCCCGCAGCAAGGCACAGATGGTCGAGGTTTATGAGTTTGACTACGTCGACGTTCAGCCCCAGTTCCCCGGTGGTGAGCATGGTCTCATCAACTTCATCAACGAGGTGCGCGAATATCCCTATCAGGCCTATAAGAACAAGATTCAGGGACGCGTGTTGTGCAGTTTCATCGTGGGTGCCGACGGCCGCGTGAGCAATGTGCGCGTCATCCGTGGCTCGGGCGACGATTCGCTCAACCGCGAGGCAATGCGTGTCATCAGCGAGATGCCGCGTTGGAAAGCCGGCAAGGTGGGCAAGACATCGGTAGCAGTGCGCGTGGTACTTCCCATCGCATTCCGCTTGTAAAACAAAGACTTTTAGAGTATGACAGATATGCTCCCGCAACGCCTTATCAGCGTTGCGTTTTTTGTTTTCACCCGGCTCGCCTCGCTCTGATTAGTTCGAATTTTACCACAGATTGAACAGATTCAACAAATTATTTATAGCCTTTTTGTACTTTTAGTCTAAAATCCCCAATCACGAAGTTAAATTTCTTGTAATTTATCATGATTTCTTTCAATGCAAAACCTCACCCAAATCTATTAATTCGTTTCAGTCCCTTAAAAATCGCCTTTCTTGTTTCATATAACAAGAAAAAATGCTAAATTTGCAAGTTGTACTCACATGACCAATTTCAAGAATATGAATATAGTAGTTTTAGCAGGTGGAACCAGTACTGAGCGACTGATTTCAATCATCTCGGGCACAGGTGTGTGCCGTGCGCTCAGGGCTAAGGGACACAACGCTGTTCTTCTCGATATCTTTGCAGGCGACAGCACTGCCGACAGCAACGATTTCTTCCCCGCACAGTACGATGTGGACAAGGCAAGCGCCTATATGAGCAGTTTCAACGACAGCATCCCCGCTATGGTGAAGGAGCGCCGCGCATTCTTCGGCCCCAATGTTCTGGAGATGTGCTCTGCTGCCGACATCGTTTTCATGGCACTGCATGGTGCCAACGGTGAGGACGGTCGCGTTCAGGCCACATTCGACCTTATGGGCATTCGCTACACTGGTGCAGGTTACCTGAGCAGTGCCATGGCAATGGACAAGGCTATCACTAAGAACATGTATATCACCGGCGGTGTTCCCACTGCCAAGGCTTACTTCGTTGAGCGTGGCGTTGAGGTGAAAACTCCTGCCGAGATGGGGCTCAAGTATCCCGTAGTCGTTAAGCCCGCATGCGGTGGCTCAAGCGTGGGTATCACTATCGCTAAGGACGAGACCGAGTTCACCGCTTCGGTTAAGACTGCATTTGACCTTGAGCCCAAGGCTGTTATCGAGGAGTTCCTCAAGGGCCGCGAATTCTCGGTGGGCGTTATCGACGGCAAGGCTCTGCCCGTTATCGAAATCGCTCCCAAGGAGGGCTTCTATGACTACGAGAACAAGTACAAACCCGGTGCAACCGTTGAAACTTGCCCCGCCGATATCACTCCCGAGCAGACCGAGCGCATGCAACGCCATGCCGAGCATGCAATGGAGGCTCTGGGCATCGAGGCTTATGGCCGCATCGACTTCATCATGGATGCCGAGGGCAACATGATTTCGCTGGAGGCTAACACCCTTCCCGGTATGACTGCCACCAGTCTGCTGCCACAGGAGGCTGCACAGGTTGGCTTCGGTTACGAAGACCTGTGTGAGCACCTTATCAATGTATCTCTGAAAAAATACAACGCATAAGAAATGAAGAATCTTACTCTGGCCAATATCGCCGCTGCCGCTGGCGGACGCTATGTGGGTCCTGCCGACAAGGCAAACTTTGAGGTTACAGCCATTGAGACCGACAGCCGCAAGGTGGGCGAGGGCGCTATGTTTGTCGCCATCAAGGGCGAGCGCGTCGACGGGCACAAGTTCATCGACCAGGTGGTTGCCGCTGGCGCTGCCTGTGTGCTCAGCGAAATAGACCTGGGCGAACAGCCCTATGCCTACATCCTCGTGGAATCGACTCTGCAGGCGGTCAAGGACATTGCCGAGTTCTATCTCAAGGGGCTCGATATCCCCGTGGTGGGCATTGCTGGCAGTGTGGGCAAGACCAGCACCAAGGAGATGACTCACAGCGTGCTGCGCCAGGGTTTCAATGCTCTCAAGACCGAGGGTAACTTCAATAACGAACTGGGTCTCCCCATCACCATTTTCCGCCTGCGCGACGAGCAGATGGCGGTGCTCGAGATGGGCATCAGCGACTTCGGTGAGATGCATCGCCTTGCCAAGGTGGCGCGCCCCGACACGGTGATAATGACCAATATAGGTTGCTGTCATCTTGAGAACCTCATCGACCGCGACGGCATCCTCAAGGCTAAGACCGAGATATTTGATTTCCTCGAGGACGATGCCCACATCATCCTCAATGGCGATGATGACAAACTTGCTACCGTTACCGACGTGCGTGGCATCAAGCCCGTGTACTTCGGTCTTGACCCCAAGAACGATTTTTGGGCAAGCGACCTCAAGAGCCTCGGCCTCAAGGGCACCGCATGCACTATCCACACCCCCGTGGGCGACTTCGATGCTACCGTGGGCATGCCCGGCAAGCACATGGTCTACAATGCCCTCGCCGGTGCTGCCGCTGGCATTGCCTATGGCCTCACGCTCGAGCAGATCAAGGCCGGTATTGAGAGCAACGGTTCGCTCAGCGGCCGTTTCAATATCATTGACACTCCCCGCTACACCATCATCGACGACTGCTACAATGCCAATCCTGTGTCGATGAAGGCATCGCGCGAGGTGCTGCAAGACGGCGCCAACCGCCGCGTAGCCATCCTTGGCGACATGGGCGAACTCGGAACCGACGAGCGTGCGCTCCACGCAGGCGTGGGCACATTTGCCGCAGGGCTCGATATAGATGCCATCTATTGCGCCGGCGACCTCTCGCAGGCTCTTGCACAGGCTGCTGTTGACGGTGGTTTCAAGGGCGAGGTCAAGCACTTCGACACCCGCGACCAGTTGATGGAAGCACTGCCCGGTTTGCTTCGTGACGGCGACACCATCCTCGTCAAGGCAAGCCACTTCATGCAGTTCCCCGCCATCGTCACCCTCCTCCAGCAATAAGGATTGCGATACACAATATAACAACCCCAGACCATCATCAGATGTGGTCTGGGGTTGCTGTTTCTATGGTGTTGTCTGTTATTCTTCGGCGGTGGTTTCTTCCTCGGGAATCTGGAAGATGGTGAAGTTCACCTTGCCGTAGGTGCGGTGCTGCAAGAAGTGGGGCAGCGAGGTGAAGTCATTGGCTTTGGAGTGCTCCACGATGATGATTGTGCCGGGCTTGAGCATGTCGCTCTCCAGTATCATGCGCGGCAGGTCGGGCAGTTGCGGCAGGTCGTAGGGAGGGTCGGCGAAGATTACATCAAACTTCTGCTGGCAAGTGCCTATAAAGCGGAACACATCGCCCTTGATGATGGTGTGGTTATCGCAGCCCAGCGTCTTGCTCACCTTCTTGATGAAATTGAACTGTGTGCTTGCCTTCTCTACCGAGGTCACCCATGCGCACTCTCTCGACAGGAACTCGAAACTTATTGCGCCGGTGCCCGAGAAGAGGTCGAGCGCAGTCATGTCCTCAAGGTCGATGAGGTTGCCCAGCACGTTGAAGATATTCTCACGCGCCATGTCGGTGGTGGGGCGTGCTGTGATATTGGTGGGCACGTCGAAGCGGCGACGGCCGTATTTTCCGCTTATTATTCGCATAGTGCAAGCATGATTAAGTCAAACGGTGCCTTCATCGCATTCTGGCCCAGGCGCAGTGCGGCGGCGGGGTAGATGGCAGGCATCACATATCCTATGTATTCGCGCAAGATGGGGGCAATGGCGTCGCGCTGGGCCTTGCTGCCGGTGAGCTGTACCTCGTCGTTGAGTCGGTCCAGTCCCAGGCTGTCCCAGGCGTGCAGCACATAGTAGGCCGCATCTTGTGCCGAGCGGTAGTCGTAACTGTTGGCAAGCACAATGCTGCCGCCCTTGTACACTACCATGTCCATGTGGTTGTCACCCATGTTGAGGAACATACGCGAAATCTCGGTACCCTCGTTCAGACGCTTGTAGTGCTCGCACAGCGGATGCAGGTGGTGGAACACCGGCGGAGTGCTGAAGGTGCGCTGCAAGAATCCCATTACACCCTTGGGGGTCTCAAAGGCTATTTTCACGCCGCAGCGCTTCAGGTAGCATGTGGCGGCATCGCCTTCAAGGTCGGGGTAAGTGGCTTCGAGCGCGTCCTGGGCGTCAAAGTCGTCGTAGTCACCGGGCAGAATCACAAAGTGCTGCGAACCCACGATGACGCGCACCTGGCGGTAGTCGTCGAGCAGCAGCGGGTTGTCATACACTGCGTTCTCAAGAGCCTTGAGGTAACTGCCGGCCGAGTTGTCGAGGTCAACCTGTCCCATGATGAGCGAGTTCTCCTGAGCGTCGGTAAACAGGATATACTCTATGGCCTTCTCGCCCAGCGACAGTTGCAGGGTCCACAGTTCGGGTTGTTGTATGTTGATATTGGTAGTGCTCATTGGCTAATTATTGCGTTGTTGTGCAAAGTTACTGATTTTTTTTGTTATAGGACCGAAACGCATTAAAATAATTAAAATTAAAGCTTCGTGAGGTTTTTTAGACAGAAGAACATAAGGGCTTTTGAGGGTGTTTTAAGAACAAAAAAAACTGAAAGAAATTATTCGAAATTAGGATAAATTTTGCTGCGCGTGGGTGATTATTGGACATAAGAACATTAAAAATCAGAGAAATCAGATTAATCTGTAGTTTGTTTTTTGTTCTTATATCTGTCCACGAATTAGCACGAATTTACACTAATTTATTAACCACAGATTAAACAAATTATTTTTAGTTTTTTTGTTCTTTTAGTCTAAAGAAAAACTGCGAGAGGGAAAAAAGTTCGCGCCAGCGGGAGTGCCGCCAGCGCGAAGCATTTATTGGTTTGTTGTGCTCTTAATCAATAGACAAGCCGTTACTTGACGGGCTGGCCCATTACGTTGTAAAGAACACCATTGTGATTGATAACAATCTGGCCATCCTTAACAAACTTGGTAGTTGCAGATTTCTCTACATTTACATCGTTAATGCCAGTTGAGGGCGAACCATCATAAACAATAATAAGTGAACTGAAAATAGGATAGTAAATGAATTTTACCTCATCACCTACAGCCGGGCCATCAACACCATCGGGTTTGCTGAAGAGGATGTCGCTCTCGGGAATCCAACTTGCATTCTCATACTGAGGATTATCGGCAAGGTTAACACCTACACCACCATACACATCGGTGAGTGAATAAGCGTCGGTATCATCAAGATATTCCCATGTAAGTGCTTTCCAGGTCCATTCGCCACCACCCCAAGGATGCTTCAAGTAATATACCATCTGCTGAGGATCGGTAACAGGAGTGATTTCAACGCTAAACATTGCACCTTGACCAGAAGAATAATCAAAACTTGACAAGTCGATTCTGATTGTGATGTCGGCATAAGTTGTAGTAGTAAATTCAATATTGTTACCGTTGTAAACAGCTGTAGACCAGTCTTCTTCTGAACTATAAGTGCCGCCAAAATTATCGGCCCAGCTTCCGTTAACCGCAAATTTTAATTGGAATTCACCAGAGGGTACACCGGTAAAGGAAATCACGTATTTCTTTGCATCATATTCCTCCATTTTATTGCTCTCGGGATCCCATTGTATGCCATTCAGCCATCGGCCACTACCGTTACCTACAGCATGCACACTGTTGATTTCAAACACCTTGCCAGTTACATGTTCGCCTGTAACGCTAATCTCCTTGCTTGATGCATTAAAGTGGATTGTAACGTCACAAGTTTCGGTAACGGTGAACTGAACGTTGTTACCGTTTTGGTCGCCATACCATTCGGTTCCATCCTTAACGACTTTGAACTGATAGTTGCCTGCTGCAACGTCGTTATAGGTCTTTTCATAGTTATCACCATCGACTTGAGTGAGCGCGTTGTTTGGGTCATTTCCATTCCATAAAGATCCGCAAAGCGATTCGACACCAGCAACCACATAGGTCTGAGCCCACGCCGATGCATAAGTTGCCACGATAGCAGCAATAAGGAGTAAAGCTTTCTTCATAATGAGTAGTTTTAAGTTGATTAATAGTTTTCACGGCAAAAATAATAATAAAACTTCACATCCACAAGATTTTAGCGTTTTTTTCGTGGACTGAAATGAAATAAAATAAACTGCGCGGGGATTTTTAGACAGAAGAACATAAGGGCTGAAGAGGGTGATTTAAGAACAAAAGGTTTTTAACTGAAAGAAATTACGATAAATTATTCTAAATTAATCGGTGAGGGGAAAAAGTTCGCGCCAGCGGGGTTACCGCCAGCGCGAAGCATATTATATTCTGCGAGTTTCGCGAGTTCTGCGAGAGGCTCTATTAAATAAATCTGTGAGATCTGAGAGATCTGTGCGGGGATTACTTGCCGAGCATGATGTTGAGGACCTTGTTGAGGTCGCTGATGTCGACTACATTGTTGCCATCGAGGTCGGCTCGTCCGCCATAGTTGGCAGCGTCGTCCTTACCCAGGATGATGTTGATGAGGATGTTGGCATCGGTTACATCGACTACACCGTCGTTATTAACGTCGCCCTTAACTGCGGGAGGTTCGGGGTCACCGCCCTTAACGTTCTTGCCAATCTGGTAAACGCTCATACCGTTGAAGCCCTTGTAGTTGAAGAGGGTAACAACCTCGTCACCCTGCTCGTCGGTGCTGTACTGCACGTTGAAGCAATGGATGCGGTTACCACCGTCAGAAACCTTGCCGAGAGAGTCGGCGGGAATCTGCCAGTACTTAGACATGCCTTCGAGAGTCATGTCGGGACCAAGTTCGCAGATGTTGGCCTGGCAGCCGTGTCCGTCACCACTGTACTGAGCCATAGAGTAAACGATGAAGTTGCGTCCGTTGAGATGGAACTCGGTAACACCGTTGGTACCATCCTCGGGCCACAGTTCTACGTCAACAGCCTCGAACGACTCGATGAGCGAACCATCGCTTGAATAAAGGAGGGGCTTGCTGTAGAAGCCGTCTACATACATGAGGTCGCCGTTGTAGAGCACGTCCTCGTCCTCACCAAGGAGAATCTTGGCATAAGGACCGTAACCCCACTCGGTAACTGTCTCGGGATAGAACATAGTTGCATCGAGATAGGTATCGCCCTCGAAACCACCCTCGAAGTCGCCGCCTTGCTCAGCAAACCAGCTGTAGAGAGTAGGAACGTTTGTACCTGCGTTGACAACCTTACAGGGAGCCTGTTCGCGAGTGATATCGCCCACGAGGTCGTAATAGTCGGTACGTGCAATTACATCACCCTTCTCGAGGTCGGCGATGAGAGTGAGTTCGCCGCTCTCCTTATCGAGCATATACAGGGGAATGGTTGTAGCCTTCTCACTGGTGTAGGGAGCAACCCACAGGTGACCGAAGTTGTCGACACCGATGCAGTTGACACCAAGGAAAGTGCCGAAGGGACGGCCCTGGTAAGTGATGTCGAGGTCGGGCAGTGCGCTACCGTCCTTTACCGAGAAACGGTGAACAACTGCAGCAACCACTGTATCGCCGGGAGCGGGAACCACAGCCTTCTCTTCGCTGCGGGCAACGTAGATGATGTCACCGCTCATAACGGCAGTACGTGCGCGGGTGTGGCAGATGGGACTTGCCTGGAACTCCTTGGGAGTGTGTACGCGATCGAACGACCAGAGGTTAACGATCTTGATACCGTTTACCTCTTCGTAGGTCTGGTTGTCGGTAGCAGCATTAGCGCCTACAAAAGCGAGGACTGCCATAGCGGCTGAGAGTAAAAATTTCTTCATAATCGGGTTAAATTATTAGGTTTATGTGTTAGTTTA
This sequence comes from bacterium UBA1790, assembly GCA_002314465.1. GTDB lineage: Bacteria > Bacteroidota > Bacteroidia > Bacteroidales > Muribaculaceae > Sodaliphilus. The sequence continues at coordinate 30,500 of DCGA01000111.1, forward strand.
TCTATTTGGTTGTAAAGTTAGTGCTTTTATTCTACATTAACAAGATTTTTAACAAAAGAACTGAAAGAAATCATGCTACGTGTAGGTGGATTCGGCCTCTCGCAGAACCCGCAGAACTCGCGGAGATTAATTGGAACTGAAAGAAATAGGGCGGTGTGTGGATTTTTAGACAAAAGAACATAAGGGCTTGTGAGGGTGATTTAAGAACACAAGTTTTTGTTTTGGAACTGAAAGAAATTGATGGAGGTTCGCTTGTCGCGGCACGGGCTACGCCCACTCACCGCTGCTCACTCCATCCGGCTCGCTTCGCTCGGGTACGATAAATTATTCTAAATTTAGGCTTCGCGAGGGGATATGGACTGAAACATATTAAAATAATTAAAACTAAGCACGGGGGAATTTTTTAGATAAAGAACATAATAATCAGATAAATCAGATTAATCTGTTGTTTTAGTATTTCTGCGTTATCTGCGTGAGGGGAAAAAGTTCGCGCCAGCGGGGGTTACCGCCAGCGCGAAGCAAAATTTCTTATAATTTTGATTAATTTCTTTCAGTTAATCCACTGACAATGAAATTATTTTTAATTATTTTAATTTCTTTCAGTTCGATTACTTGCCGAGCATGATGTTGAGGACCTTGTTGAGGTCGCTGATGTCGACTACATTGTTGCCGTCGATGTCGGCACGTCCGCCATAGTTGGCTGCATCGTCCTTACCCAGGATGATGTTGATGAGGATGTTGGCATCGGTTACGTCGACTACGCCGTCGTTGTTAACGTCGCCAGCGAGTGCGGGAGGTTCGGGATCGCCGCCGCTCACGTTCTTACCAATCTTGTAAACAGCCATACCGTTGTAAGCCTTGAAAGTGAAGAGGGTTACAACCTCATTGCCCTCGGCATCAACTTCCTTCTCATAGCTGAGGCAGTGGATGCGGAGACCTGTGTCGGATACCTTGCCAAGAGAGTCGGCGGGGAGTTGCCAACGCATAGCAAGACCACCGAGC
>DCGA01000111.1:31525-34208 GCA_002314465.1 bacterium UBA1790
GTAAACTCTGTTACGTAAGCCTGGCAACCATTACCGTTCTTGTCGTACTGAGCCTTGGGATAAGCGAGGAACTTGCGGCCGTCGACGCTGAACTCGAGTACGCCATTGGCGTTCTTGTCGGTCTGCTTAACCGAAGCGTCAGCCTCCTCAAATGTATCGATGAGCGAACCGTCCTTTGTATAGAGCACGGGGTCGCGACCGAAGCAGTCGATGTAGAAGAGGTCGGCGTCGTAAAGGGTTTCCTCGTCCTCACCAAGGACAATCTTGATTACGGGAGCGAGAGAGAAACCTGTGCAAGTCTCGGGATAGTACTCGGTGAAATCAACGAATACGTCGCCCTCGAAGCCACCTTCCCAGCCTTCGGGGTCAAGTTCGCCCTGGTCTTGTGTCCAGCAGTAAACCGAGGGAACACCGGGGTCAGAGCCCGAACCGCCAACGGTCATGATGGTACACTTAGCCTCCTTGAGGGTGATGTCACCCACGAGGTCGAGGTAGTCGGTACGAGCGAGAGCCTCACCCTTCTCGAGGTTACCGGCGAGTGTAAGTTCACCAGTCTCGGTATCAACGATGTAGATGGGAACGAGAACCTGCAGGTTGCTTGTCATGGGAGCTACCCAGATGTGGCCGAAGTTATCCTTGCCAATGCTTGCAACACCCAGGAAACGGCTGTAGGGAGCGCCGTCGAGAGTAAGTTCGAGGTCGGGAAGTGCGCTACCGTCTTTCACCGAGAAACGGTGGATGATAGACTGAGAAACGGTGTCGTTGCCTACGATAACCGCCTTCTCCTCGCTGCGTGCCACGTAGATGACGTCGCCGTTGAGCACTGCAGTACGTGCGCGAGTGTTACAAATGGGATTAGCCATGTAGTCCTTGGTGGTGTGTACACGGTCGAAAATCCACTGGTTGGCAATCTTGATGCCGTCATACTCGGCATAGGTCTGGCCATCGGTAACAGCCCAAGCCTGGGCCATTGCCATAACCGCAATAGCGGCTGTGAGTAATAATTTCTTCATTGTAGTTGGTTTATTGTTTAATGTTTAATGTTTAGAGTTTAGGGGCGTTATTTGCCGAGGATGATGTTGATTACCATGTTTATGTCGCTCACATCGACTGTGCCGTCGCCGTTGACGTCGGTGTTGCCTTCTACATCCTTGCCAAGGATGGCATTGATGATTAGGTTGGCATCGGTCACATCAACCGCTCCGTCGCCATTGACATCGCCGGGAAGCGAAGCGCTGTAGACGAATGAGTGGACTGATGAATACTCGGTAAACTGCACGGTGTTGCCGGTAGCCACCGTATTATAGGCATAGCGTGCGCGCACGTAATAGGTCTTACCGTCGGTGAGTTTGCCCACACCCGTGATGTCGCCCAGCCTGGGTGACTCAAAGACGCCATGGTCGAGCGTACCCTTGTAGGACGAGCGTGCCGGGAACGCTGTGGTAGAAGCAATCTCCACACGCAGGCTCGAAGCGCCCTCCTCGGGTTTGAACGTGAATACCGAACCGGGATACTGGGTTGTGCCATCGGTGTCGAGGTTGGTATAAGTGGGCACGGGAGGAACAACCTCGGCTGTGCGGAACGACGAGACAGCGCTTGTTGCCGAATGTCCGCCCATCGATGCAGTCACACGCACATAATAGGTTGTGGCGCCTGCAAGCATGTAACGCGGCATGGTAACCTCCGGGGTCTTGCTGTCAAAGGAAAGATAAGTGGTTGCCATGGACGACAGCAGCGAGAGTTCAAAGTGATAAGAAGCATCACCCTCTACCTTCGAGCAAGAAATGGAAGTGGTGAGGGGCACATCGGTTGCGCCGGCTACAGGAGCCTGAACCTTGAGTTGCTCGACATTGAACGACTGCACCGCACTGGCGGCATCGGTGAGGTTAAGTCCACGGGCGATAACACGCCAGTAGTACTTGCCTGTGGTAATACCCGAGAGGGCACGCAATGGGCAACTCATTGAGTCAACCGCTACACTTGCCACGACATCGGTCATTGCCTCGTCTTTGGCAAGTTGCAAGGTATAGGTACACGCGGGATTGGCCGATGTCCAACGAAGCATAGTGAGCTCGGGGACAGTGGCGCCCTGCGCGGAATATTCAAGAGAAGGAACGGGGGCTTCCTTTACGGTAGCGCCCACGGTGACGGGAGCATATTCGTTCTCCCAGCGGTCGAGGATAGTGACCGCATAGCGATGTGCGGCAGCCTTGGCCGCAGGAATGGCAAACGAGTTGCCGTAGGTCATGTCGAGCATGTACTCGGGTTGGCACTGGAACTGTGCGTCGCTCACGCTGTCGGGGATAGCATAGGCAACATAACGCACATTGTCCACAGCATCCCAGCGCAAGGTGTCGCCGTCGCGCTGCAGGCCGGTGACAGTACCATACTGCACGGGGGGCTGCACCCATGTTACCGAAGGAGACAGCGAACGGTACTTGTAGACATTGGTCTTAAGATAATGGCGCAGGGCAATGCCCTTTCCGTCCTCGGTAAGTTTGCCTGTGAGCATGCGCCATGTCATGTACTTGAAGTAGACGGTGCCGAAGACGCCATTGGTCATAGACTCGCGCATAATTTCCACCTGCTTGAGGTATTCATCGAGTCCCCATCCGTCTTTCACGCCCTCAACAGCGTAACTACTGATGAAGATGTGGCGGTTGAACTTCTGCCCTATCTTGCC
>DCGA01000110.1:0-9133 GCA_002314465.1 bacterium UBA1790
GTCAAGGCGAGAAACACATTACCGAAGCCATCAAGATTGAGCGCACACTCAATCGCCCGGGCATTCTTGCAATAAGACTGGGTATGGCAAGCGAGATATACCTGCGCCTTAACAAACTCGACAAAGCGCTCGAGGTTGCCACCGAAGCTCTCTCATTAGAGGAAAAGAGCGGCAAGCCCGAGAAAGTACCCGTGCGCAAGAGCCAGCTCGCAGCCGTTTACGAGGCAATGGGCAAGCAGCAGCAAGCCATGCAACTGCTCGCTCAAGCCGAGGAGGGACTGCGCAAAACCGACAACCTCAACTCCCTTGCCATCGTGCTCAACCAGTTGGGCAACATCGAGGTGAAACAGGGCAATATGAGTGCCGCAGCCTATCACCTGCGCGAGAGCATACAGTTGTGCGAGAAAACCGGCAACCAGAGCATTGAACTCAAGGCACGCCACATGCTGTGCAGCGCACTGCGCAACAGCAACCCCGCCGAGGCAATCAAGGAACTCGAGAAATATGCCGCGCTCAAGGATAGCGTTTATTCTAACAACGCAGCCCAGAGCCTTGCGCTGTTCAACGTAAAATATGAAACAACCGAGAAGGAACATAATATCGAAATCCTCGAGCAGCAAGTAAAGAACAACCATCTGTGGATGGGTATCCTGGGTGTAGTACTCTTCGGCACGATTGTCGTTGCTATACTCACATGGCGCATAGCACGAGTGAGAGAAGCCAAGAACCGCACCCTCATCAAGGCAAACCTGCTCAAGGACGAACTCCTTGAAATCGCGCAAAAGCAGAGCGAGCAGAATGAACATGGCGACGACCACGAGAAGATTGCACAACTGGCTCACGAAATGGGCAGCATGGGCGAAATGCCTCAGGTGAAAATCACCCGCCGCGAACGCGAAATCATGATACTGTGCTGCGACGGTCTCCTCGCCAAGGAGATTGCCGACAAACTCAACATCTCGCAGCGCACCGTCGAGACCCACAAGACCAATCTGTTCAAGAAACTCGGTATCAACAACACCATCGAACTCGTGCGCTACGCACAAGCTATCGGTGCAGTGCAAGAAAAGAACTCGTAAAACCCCACGATTTTTCTAAGTAAATATACGCAATTATGGCTTACAAGGGCCTCTGGAACGCTTGTAATAAAAAACTTTTTATTAAGTTTGCATCAAGAAAACTTTACAAGACGCCCCAAATAATATAGGACTTACTTGAAAACAGATTGGCCCAACCTATAATTTGCACGTCAAGAAAACTATAACACAAGCGCTGAATCCTCACCGGGTTCAGCGCTTGTGCTTTTACAGGGGCTTTCATCCTGTGATACGTAGAAAAATACTTAACCAAACAAATTCATGAATATTTACTGTATAAAACACGCATATACACTACGTATATATACGCAATTCGCTATTTCAGCCCATGAAACCCCTTTGTTCGTATAAATATTATCCTTAATTTTGTGACCAGAAATTACAAGACACTCAATAGAATTACACATTACTTGAAACACTTTATTGCCAACAACAACTTTTACTTATCCGAAACTTTTTTCATGACGAGCACAAAATTACCTATCTGAAACCTTTGTATGAGAAAAACATTAAGCAAGCGTGGCTTTCCATCGAGAAAACCACGCTTGTTTTCTTTTTAAGTGGCTTTTTAGGCTTTAAAAGGGCTTTTATTGGATTTTTTTAGTAACTTTACAACCTTATTACAAAACACTTCAACCCATGGGTAATAATTTAAAGATATATTGTAAGAACACAAGCGAATATATAGGCATTGCGGGCGGTGATACACTGCTCGACATCGCACGCTCAATACAGTCACGCCTCGACGTGCAGCCACTGTGTGCACTCGTCAATAACAAGTGCGAGGACATGAGTTTCCCCGTCTACGGTCCCAAGCATATACAGTTCATCGGCTACAGCCATCCCGCGGGAGCGCGCACCTACGTGCACTCGCTGTGTATGGTACTGTACAAGGCCATCAACGACCTCTTCCCCGGCAAGCGACTGCGCATTGAGCACTCGCTCAAGGGCGGCTATTACTGCCGCATCAAGCACGACCACGAGACGATGACCGCCGAGATGGTGGCTTCAATCAAGGCTCGCATGGAGGCAATCGTGGCCGAGGACATTCCCTTCGTGCGCTACGAACGCCTTACCGAGGACGTTGTGGAGATGTTCAGGGAACAAGGACTCAACGACAAGGTGCGTGTACTCTCAACCAGCGACAACATCTACACCACCTATTACCGACTCGATAACGTCATCGACAGTTTCTATGGCCCGCTCGTACCCAGCACGGGACTGCTCAAGGTCTTCGACCTGCAGCCATTTGAAAAAGGCATGATTCTGCTCACCCCCGACAAGGAAATGCAACCTTCACAGGTAGAACCTCAGCCCAAGATGTTCCAGGCATTTACCGACTATGTTGCATTCAACGACGTGATTGGCGTGGACGACGTGGGTTCGCTCAACGCGGCTATCAACGCCAAGGAGGCGAAAATGCTCATCAATGTTGCCGAGGCTCTGCACAACAAGATGTTTGCAGGCTTTGCCCACGAGATTACCAAGCGCTACAAGGCGGGCGGAGCCCGTGTGGTACTCATCGCCGGCCCATCGTCGAGCGGCAAGACCACATCAAGCAAGCGTCTGTCCATCCAGTTGCTCACTAACTACATCGTGCCTAAGGTTATCGAACTCGACAACTACTTCGTGAACCGCGAGAACACACCGCGCGACGAAAGCGGCGACTACGACTACGAGTCGCTCTATGCTCTTGACCTGGAGCAGTTCAATAAAGACCTAACTGACCTGCTTGCTGGCAAGGAAGTGGCATTGCCCACCTATAACTTCGAGACTGGTAAGCGCGAGTACCGCGGCAACACCCTGCGCCTCGAGGATAACAATATCCTGCTCATCGAGGGCATACACGGACTCAACCCCGAACTCACCAAGCAGATTCCCGAGGAACAGAAGTTCCGCCTCTATGTGAGCGCGCTCACCACACTCAACATCGACGACCACAACTGGATCCCCACCAGCGACAACCGACTGTTGCGACGCATTGTGCGCGACAACAAGTACCGTGGATGCGACGCCCTGAGCACTATTGCACGTTGGGGCAGCGTGCGCCGTGGCGAGGAAAAATGGATTTACCCCTATCAGGAGAATGCCGACGCAACATTCAACTCATCGCTCATCTTCGAACTCGCGGTGATGAAGGATTTTGCCGAGCCCGTGCTGCACAAGGTGCCCGCCAATACTCCCGAATATGCCGAGGCACACCGCCTGCTCAAGTTCCTCAGTTACTTTGAGTCTCTTGAGGAGAAGGATATACCCAGTACCAGCCTGTTGCGCGAGTTCCTGGGCGGCAGCAGTTTCTCTTATTAAGCCTGCTGCACGATACACTATAATGAATCCGTAAAAAACGATATATGAAGAAACTTCTTCTCATTGATGCCTATGCGATGATTTTCAGGGCTTTCTATGCCATGATTCGCAATCCTCGCATCACTTCTGCAGGTATTGACACATCGGCCGTGTTTGGCTTTGTCAACATACTGCAGGACTTGCTCAAGCGTGAGCAGCCCAGCCACATCGCGGTGTGCTTTGACCCCGGTGGAAAGACTTTCCGACACGAGGCTTACCCCGAGTACAAGGCCAACCGAAGCGAAACTCCCGAGGGTATCATCATAGCGGTTCCCTACATCAAGCGAATTCTCGAGGCATACCACATCCCCGTAATAATCGTTCCTGGATATGAGGCCGACGACGTAATAGGTACTCTTGCACACAAAGCGCAGGAGCACGACTTCGACACTTACATGGTAACTGGCGACAAGGACTTTGCCCAACTCGTTACACCGCGCGTCAAGGTCTACAACCCCGGCAAGGGCGAAATCCTGGGCGTGGAAGAAGTGAACGAGAAATACGGCCTCACATCGCCCCTGCAGGTAATCGACATGCTCGCTCTCATGGGCGACAGCGCCGACAACATCCCGGGCTGCCCCGGCGTGGGTCCCAAGACCGCCGAGAAACTCATTGCACAGTATGGCAGCGTGGAAAATCTCATCGAGCACAGCGGCGAACTCAAGGGTGCGCTCAAGACCAAGGTTGAGAGCAATGTGGAGCAAATCAAGTTCTCTAAGTATCTTGCCACCATTATCACCGACGTGCCCGTGGAGTGGAACGAGGAATCGCTGGTGCGCGAGCATGCCGACCTTGAGGCTCTGCGCCAGGTGTTCAACGAACTGGAGTTCCGCACTCTCGCTGCACGCATCATCGACCACGGCGAGGCCAATGTGGGACTTGACGGCGATAGTCCCGTGCAGGAAACAGCCCCTGTGACTCAACCCTCTCAACCCGTGCGGCCTGCAGCCAGTGCCGATGGACAGTTGAGCCTCTTCGACACACCCGTTGCAGCACCCACACCTGCGCCCGCTCCTGCACCTGAACCCGAGGCACAGCACGAGGCGCTGTTCACACCGCGCGAGTATCGCATTGTTGCCGACACCTACGAGGCCGAATCCATCATTGCCGACCTACTCAAGGAAGAGCGCGTGGCAGTGAACATCGTTGCCGACGGCGAAGAGGCGATGCGCGCCATGATTGTGGGCTTTGCAGTGTGCGCCCCCGCTGGTCCCGTTACCTATCTCCCCTGCGACGGCATGGGATTCATGATGCAGGCAGTAGAACCTCTGTTCAAGGGCAACACCTGCATTGTGAGCAACGACATCAAGCGCGACATCGTTATGCTTCACTGTGCCGGCGTGGAGTTCTCTGCACCATACTACGACACTGCAGTGGCACACTACCTGCTGCAACCCGAGCGCGGACACAACACCGTACAGTTGGCACAGGACATTCTCTATTACGAACCCTCTACCCCCGAGAGCCTCCTGGGTGCCAAGGGCAAGAAGCAACTCAAGTGGTCACAGGTGAAGGCCGACCGCCTTGCACCCGTGGCTTGCGAAGCCGCTGCCATCAACATGGCACTGCCCGAGGTGATCGACGCGCGGCTCAAGGAAGAGGGAATGACACACCTGCTCGACACCATTGAGATGCCCCTCGTGGAGGTACTGGCGCGCATGGAGATTGCCGGTGCACGCATCGACGTAAAGGCGCTCAACGACTATTCCCTTATCTTGAGCGAACGCGAGAAAGCCCTCGAGCAAGAGTGCCACGAACTCGCCGGCGAGCCGTTCAACACCGCTTCGCCCATGCAAGTGGGTGAAATCCTGTTCGACAAACTCCAACTCGACGCCAAGGCCAAGAAAACCAAGACCGGACAATACAGCACCACCGAGGAAGTTCTGCTCAAGTTGCGCGACCGTCACCCCATCATCGACAAGATTCTTGACCTGCGCGGCATACGCAAACTCCTATCAACCTATGTAAACGCCCTGCCGGCTCTCATCAACCCGCGCACAGGACGCATCCACACCACTTATAACCAGACGGTTACCGCAACCGGACGACTGTCATCGACCAACCCCAACCTGCAGAACATCCCCGTGCGCAACGACGAGGGACGCGAGATACGCCGTGCGTTCATTCCCGCCGACGGCAACGTATTCTTCAGCGCCGACTACTCGCAGATTGAGTTGCGACTTGTTGCCGACCTGAGCGGTGACCCGACCATGCTCGACGCCTTTGCAGCCGGACACGATATCCACGCCATCACCGCGGCACGCATCTACCACAAAGCACTGGAAGATGTCACCGGTGACGAGCGCCGCAAGGCCAAGACCGCCAACTTCGGTATCCTTTATGGCATCTCTGCTTTCGGTCTGAGCGAGCGTCTGGGCATTCCACGCAACGAGTCAAAGGCTCTTATCGACGGATACTTCGCCACCTTCCCCGGAGTGCGCGAATACATCGACCGCAGCGTGGCACAGGCGCGCGAAAAAGGCTATGTTACCACCCTTGACGGCCGACGCCGCATGTTGCCCGACATCAACTCACGCAACGCCGTGGTGCGCAGTTTCAGTGAGCGAAATGCCGTCAACGCACCCATCCAGGGCACTGCCGCCGACATCATCAAGCGCGCAATGATTGCCATTGCACGCCGTTTCAAGGACGAGGCAATACGCTCTAAGATGATTCTTCAGGTACACGACGAATTGAACTTTGACGTCATTCCCGCCGAACTCGACCGCGTGCAGACCATCGTTGTCGAGGAAATGGAACGCGCCTACAACGGACGCGTGCAACTCACCGCTTCTTACGCTTCGGCAGCCAACTGGCTCGACGCACACTAATTCACTAAAACAAAAAACAAAATGGATATAGCATTAATAGCAAACATAGTAGGATATATTGCAAGCATAGCAATGGTACTGGGCTACATGCCCCAAGCCATTCACACCATTCGCACCCGTAACACCGACGGCATTGCCATGCCCACATTCGTACTCATGGGTATAGGCTCTATCGGCTTTGCCATCCAGGGTTTACTCATCGACAACTGGCCGCTCGTCCTCACTAACGTCATCACCTCGTTGTCGAGCATCACCATTGCATCGATAAAGATTTACAACGACTATTTCAAGAAAAAATAATGCCTCAGGCAAGCCGCAACCGCGTCATCGACATCTGTAAGGGTGTGGCCATCATCCTTATGGTAATAGGACACTGCGAGACCCCCACATGGATGGTTTCGTGGGTGTACCTGTTCCACATGCCCCTGTTCTTCATGGCGGCTGGCTACTTCTTTACCCGGCGCAACCTCGACGAGCCGTGGAAGTTTGTGACCAAGCGCTTCAAGGGCCTTTACATCCCGTTTGTGAAGTGGAGCATTTTCTTCCTGCTCATCCACAACCTGCTGTTCAAAGTGGGTATCCTCAACGAGCAGTACGGCAACTGGGAGGGCGGCGTAACACATCCCTACACCCTGCAACAAGGCTTCCAGCGACTGGTGCACATCGTTTTCTCGATGGGAGGCTACGACGAGTTCATGGCGGGCGCATTCTAGTTCTTCAGGGCGTTGCTCGTTTCGAGCATTGTGTTCCTGGTACTGTATCTGCTTCTCGACCGCAACGTCAAGTGGCTCAAGGGCAACCGTGCCGTGGCTGCAATAGCCGTGGCTGCGATAGCGTTTGCCTGGTTCAAGATTTACTACGGACTCAAGATTGTCACCGTTGTACAGGGCGGCATACGCGAGACATGGGGCGTACTGTTCTTTGCCCTGGGCGTGCTGTTCAAGCGATTTGAGCGCTATCTCACTGGCAAGTGGTGGCTGGCGCTGCTGTGCCTGGCGTTCACCATCGTTGGTGCACACGAGCACTGGGCGGGCATGAACCTCACACCCAAGGTTAAAGATGTACTCACCCTTCCCCTCACCGGCCTTGCGGGCTTCATCATGGTGCATTACTTTGCTACCCTTACCGATAGATACGGCCGCGTGGGGGCGCGATTCCTTGCACACTGCGGACAGATGTCGCTCTACATCTACATCTTCCACATCGCGGCATTCAAGGTAGTGAGCTTGCTCAAAATCATGTACTACAACCTCGAGTTTGCACAGATAGGAAGCCACATGGTCATCCACGACCACCTTCACGACTGGTTCTGGATTCCCTACACCATCGTGGGCGTGGGTCTGCCGCTGCTATGGATGGCTGTGTACCGCCATTGCATCAACAAGGCCAAACAGCGCCAGGCCGAATCTAATGGCGAGTAAAATTTGGTCGTTTGCAAGATATATGTTAACTTTGCCACGCATCAACAGATACAATAATGAAAACTAAAGCAATAACCCTATTATTGGCCGCAGTACTCGTGAGCGTTGCTGCCGTTGCCGCGCCCGTAAAGAAAAAAACTACCGCCAAACGCCCTGCCAAGACCGAGAAACTCCGCGTAGAGATGAACCTCAACCAGGGTAAGGCCACCAACTTCGACAAGGGCCAGGAGGCTTTCAAGAATTTGTGGCTCGAAGACGCCGAGAAATACTTCCAGGCTGCCCTCAAGGATAACCCCGAAGACGCCTATTCACAGGCCTATCTGGGCTCCATCAAGCTATACAACGAGGACGCCGAGGGTGCCGTCAACGACCTCATGTCGGCAATCACAATGATGGACGACAACACCGACAAGGCTTTCAAGGCTTGGACCTATAGCGAAATGAGCAGCGCCTACCTTGAACTCAAGCAGACCGATAACGCCTACGACTTCATCAACAAAGCCGTGGCGCTCGCTCCTGCCGATCCTCACTACGCCGTCGAACGCGCTGTAGTGCTCTTCAAGAAGCGCGACTATGATGCAGCAGCCAAGGATGCCCGCAAGGCTATCGAACTGGGTGCCGAGGGCGATGATGCTGAGCGCGCTCAGGAACTCGTCAACGCTTGCAACAAGGTAACCGACGGCGGCAATATCCCCACCGTTATCAACCGTGTCACCGAGGAACGCGACACCGTCAACAGCGACGACGCAACACTGCCCGAGTTCCCCGGCGGACGACAGGCTATGCAGCAATTCATCAAGGACAACCTCCAGTATCCCAAGAAAGCCTACAAGAAAGGCATCCAGGGCAACGTAATCGTCGAGTGCAACTTCGACACCGAGGGCAACATGCAAGCCTCACAAGTGCTCGAGAGCATCGACCCCGAACTCGATAAGGAAGCCTTGCGCGTGTGCCAGGCTATGCCCAAGTTCAGCCCTGCCACCGTTAAGGGCAAACCCATTTATAGCAAACTCCACATACAAGTGAAATTCAAAATAAACAAATAGAAAATGAAAGCAATCAAATCAATTATCATGGCGGCCGTTGCAATCGTGGCAATAAACGCCAATGCACAGAACACTGTGCACGAACTCGAGAACCACATCAAGTTGCAAGAACAGATTGTTGAGGGCAAGCAAGACTCTATCAAGGATCTTGACGAGAAAATCAAGGTGCTCAAGGAGCGCGTAGACAGCCTTAACAAGGTCGAGAAGGAAGTTAAGGACCAGATAAGCGCACTTGAGAAAATCAAGAAGAATCACGAGAACGGTATCAAGGAAGCCAACAAGGCTCGCAAGCAGCACTTCGAGAACCGCGACCACCTCGTGTTCAACCAGGAGGTTGCCGACGTCCTTATCAACCCCTATAACAAGGTTGACGTAGAAGACGCACTCAAGAG
>DCGA01000110.1:9150-10289 GCA_002314465.1 bacterium UBA1790
AGAGTTTCAACGGAATGGAAACCAAGGAAGTGCTCAAGAAGAAAGATCTCGTCGAGAACTACGGCAAGTACACCAAGAACCTGCGCGAGTTCCTCGAGAAACAGAAAATCATTCTTGCCGGCGAAGGTTGGATGACACAAGACCCCAAGAGCGAAACCTACAAGAAGTTCATGAAGGGCCTCAAGGGAACAAACTACTGGAAAGTCTACAACAACAGCACCAAGAATCCCTCTATCCCCTACCTCGACGGAATCATGGAGCAACTCATGCAACAGGCAGCCAACGGCCTGAACAACTCTCGCCGCTTCGACGAGATTATCAACATGCTCTACAGCAACGACTATTAATCAATAGCATTCTACAATAACACAGGGGCAGCCACATGATTGCGGTTGCCCCTGTTGCATTTCAACCATAATCACCCACACAAAGCCCAAAAATCAGTTAAATCAGATAAATCCGTAGTTATAAAATTAGTGTAATTTCATGATAATTCGTGGACAAAAAACATCCGCGAGTTCTGCGGGTTCTGCGAGAGGCAACTCCCCCACGCGAAGCTTTATAGCCCCTTTGTCTTTTTAGTCAAAAAATATCTGTGAGATCCGCGAGATCTGTGCGAGGCTTACTCCCCCCACGCGAAGCATTATAGTCTTTTTGTCCTTTTAGTCTAAAAATACCCACTCGAAGCCAAAATTTATTTTCTTTTTCTACTCACAGCACGGCAGTTTTTCGTAAAAAATCACTATCTTTGCTAATTGAATGACACGTGTCGTTTTCACCACCGAAAATTCACTTGACAATGAGCAATAACAACTATATCGTTTCGGCAAGAAAGTACCGCCCGGCGACATTTCGCAGCGTGGTGGGACAGGAATCTCTCACCCACACCCTCAAGACTGCCATTTCCAGTGGCCGCCTTGCTCACGCCTACCTCTTCTGCGGTCCCCGCGGTGTGGGAAAGACAACTTGCGCCCGCATCTTTGCCAAGACCATTAACTGTTTGACACCCACCCCCGAGGGCGAAGCGTGCAACGAATGTGAACTCTGCCGCGCCTTTAACGAAATGCGCTCCTACAACATCACTGAGCTCGATGCTGCTTCTAACAACTCGGTAGAGGACATCCGCAACATCAACGAGC